>DAXG01000013.1:0-398 GCA_002506275.1 Euryarchaeota archaeon UBA259
AATGAACAGCAGAAAAATCAACTTCTGTTGCTTGAAGAGATGCAGAGAATATCCTCTCGCCTTGATACCTTAGAAAGAAGAAACAGAACTTTAGCAAAAAATACTGATGAAGATTCCAGTCAAAACGCAGTTGTACTGAAAGTCGAAGATCCTAAGCCTAAACAAAACGTCATTGGAACGAGTGCAGCAATGGGTGAAATGCTTCACATCCTTGGAGCGTCACTGGTTTGGTTGGTTGCACTCGTGGGCCTTGATCAATACACAACAGAAAAAGAACTCATGCTCTCACCCGCATATCCTGCAGACCTTGTGCTCTGGTCAGTTGGTTCGTTCACATGGGTAATGTATCTCTTGTTTCGACTTGGAAAGTCCGGAATACGAATGCCGCTTCTCATCCG
>DAXG01000013.1:479-7447 GCA_002506275.1 Euryarchaeota archaeon UBA259
GTCTGGACATGGGGCACTATTTTGGCTATTGCGCTCTTACTCGGAAGCAGTATGTTGGCAACCGCTTGGAGAACAACAAAGAGTTTGGTTGGTATTCGAGAAACGATTGAAATCATTGAGTGATTGAATCCGGCGTCTTGAACAGATCTCGTGTGATGTTCTTTTGATGCGATTCAAGAGTACCACCACCAATTTCCAGTAATTTGGAGTCTCGCCATAGGCGTTCCACGTGGTATTCTCCAACGTAACCGTATCCGCCCATGACTTGCATGGCTGCATCTGCAATCTCTTTGGCCGCAGTGGTTGCGAACAACTTCACACCATCCGAGTCAAGACGGTGGCCTGGCTTTCCAAGAGTCATGTGTTGGGCAGTGTCGTAAATGTAGGCACGCATTGCTCGGTACTTTGCCCATGATTCACCTATGTAGCGTTGCATTTGGCCAAAATCACGAATTTGCGACTTGAAGGCTGTCCGTTCAGTTGCGTATCGGTTCATATCTTCCAGAGAGCGGCGAGCAATACCAAGGGCCATTGCAGCAAGAGTCAAACGTTCAACTTCAAGATTCGCCATCATGTGGAGTAAGGATTCACCAGGTTCACCAACGAGGTTCGATGCTGGAACGATGCAGTCTTCAAAGACCAATTCTGCAGTGTTTGAAGCACGCATTCCGGTTTTGTCGTAGATTTTCTGACCGACACTGTACCCTTGCATTCCAGCCTCAACCAAAAAGGTCGACATCTGAACTCGACCACGGTCATCAACGCCGGTTTTTGCGTAAACCCAAACGACATCTGCAGGAGTTCCGTCCTCATCGATGCATCCGTTGGTAATCCACATCTTACGGCCGTTGAGTTTCCATGTTCCGTCGTCTTGAAGAACTGCTGTCGAAGAAAGACCGAGCACATCCGTTCCCGCATCCGGTTCCGACATAGCCATAGCACCAATCCATTCACCAGAGCAGACCTTTGGTAAAATGCGGGCTTTTTGCTCCTCAGTACCATTGAAAGCAAGATTGTTGACAAACAGCATCGAATGCGCGAGATAAGCCAGAGCAAATCCAGGGTCAGACGCTGAAAGTTCTTCATGCACGATAGCACATGCGGTTGCATCAAGTCCGGCGCCGCCGTATTCTTCTTGTGCACTGATGCCAAGAAGACCCATCTCGCCCATCGAGCGAAGCAAAGCCAGGTTGAATTTCTCTTCCCGGTCGTGTTGCAATGCCTGGGGCTCAACATTCTCTTTTGTCCAGTCTCTGACCATTTCACGAAGCATTGCATGCTCTTCACTTGGATTTGCAATATCCATAGGGCTCATGGTCTGCGGGGGTGACACCCCTTTTTCACCCTTTGTTGACACAGTGCATGATTATCTCAAGAATCGGCGGCGGCGTTTGTGCCGTTTTCCTTTGGAGTTGGTTTTGTCTCGCGCTGAACGTCGAACTTCGTCTTCCATACCCACTGCAGGCCGTGACCGAGTAGCAGGAGGAGGGCCTCGAGGTGAACGCTTTCGTACAACAGGTTCAGGTTGCTTCTTTACACGCCGAATACGGCGCTCTGGTTTGGTCGTTAGAGGTATTTTTCGGGACCGTTGGCCAACATGTTGCAGATGGCTGTTTAACGTATGTGTGGGTCGTAATTGCGGTGTTGTAATTCCAGCATTCGCCAATACATGACGAGCACGTTGTTCGGGGGTAGTGATACGGATCTCATCTTCAATTCGGTTCGCAAGGTGTGAAAGTGACTGGTCTCCCCGGACACGAGGAGCTTTCCGTACATCGACTCGAATTTCTTTTTCTTCTTCTTTTTCGAGCAATCCCAAAAGGAAATTTGTGCTCAAAGCATCCTGCTTTCGCTGAACCATACGCATCCCATCCGATATGAATGCTGTTTGATGCTATTATCAATGTTCCCCGAGAAAATATGCCCACAAGTAAGTTTTTTGAGGATTTCCGAACACCTCAGCTCGAAGGAATTTACTCTTCGGAACCTTTGACAATACGCAGATAATCCCTGTAATCCTCTTCATTTTCAAATTCCAGTGGAATCACCATCAATTCAAGACAATCCTGGCATTGAAAGCGTTGTCCGGTCATGAAACCAACATAGGGGTAGACACGGATCCCATGGCAAGCAATACAGACTCGAAACGACATAACAACAATCCCTGTAATGCTCCGTGGCTATTAAGCGTGTGCATCGATGATCGTTTACCTCACAACCAGGCCAGTTACTTCAGCCAACTGTTCTTCGGAAAAACAACCTGGCAAATTCAGAGAGGATTGACCGGGGGTATAGATTTCATAATGGGTTGAGGACGTCGAATTCCCATCTGAATCGGTTGAATAGGTGACGGATTCGAGCACGTAAGATGTGGGCATGAGGTGAACTCGACTGATTTCCCTCGCAGGTTTGTTGAACCAACTGGATTTTATGACGACTGTATTTTCCGAACCTAAATGGGCGACGTATGTTTTTTTGGTGTAAGCAGCATACACGATGAGGAGATAAAAAACACCCATGAATGCGATGATGGCACCTCCCGCCATTTGTAGCGAAGCATCGACAATCTGCTCTCCATTCGAATCATAAACGCCGTATTGAAAAGAGGACATTGTGATTCCTGAAGAGGAATACTGCATTATGCTTGCAGATTTAATATCGAAGCCCATATGGTTGTAGAAGGTGAGAAATGCTTCACCCTCAAAAGGAAGTTGAGTATCGTTCGAGTTGATTTCAGATGAAAGAACTGCATCATCATAACACCATGTCGGATACGACAGTTGCAACATTCCGTCTTCAAGTTCAGAAAAAGATTGATTGTTCAGATCGCTGAGGAGAATGGCTTTGTAACACAAATAGGTAAAATCGTTCATGTGACTTTTTTCCGAACTGGAATTGCGGTTGCTTTCAGAGATTCGGTACTCATCTGTGCAAAGCCATTCCGATTTGGAATATTCGCAATATGCAAATGCTTCTCCGTAATCTTCGTAACCATCCTCTGTAGCGATACAATACCATCGAGTATCACCCGCATATGAACCACCTTCCCACTGACAATTCTGCCAAGAACTCCATTTCATCCAATCGAGTTCGTAATATCCAATCATCGAAACGTTATCAGAATGCTCCCATCTGAATGTGTCACTGAAATAATAATCATCCAATTCGGTCACAGATACGGTTGAGTTTTCAAAGAAATCATACTCTGCATTGGATCGGAAATCTGTTACCAGACACATGTATGTACCATCCTCTGTCTCAATCAATTCGCCATCGCATTCCATGGGAAACACTTCGAATACTTCACCAACAAACCCAAACCCGATAGCGACGAAGAGTATACCACCGACGAAAATGGCAATACAGGTTTGAGCGATAACTGAACTTATAATTTCACGAGGCTCATGAGGGATGAAACCACCGGACACATCATCCACAGAACTCTGAGGGTTTTGTTCAGAGAACGGCACTGGTGTTTCGATGGAAACGCTTGCGTCTGAAGAGAGTACCTTTTCCTGTACGGTTGTCGATTCTGCATCGATTGGAACCTCATCCCAAAAATTCCCGTCTCCAACCATACAACGCCATCGTACAGGAGTATAGAACCCTTTCACCGAACAAAATCAACTCGAACACGAAAGCATCGAACAACCTACTTTCGACCGTGCCCATTCGGGGCGCTTTTGGAACCATTCATCTTCCTGCTCGAGTTGCTCATCATAGGGATTCAATAAGAGTTGGTGGAGGCGTTCGCAAACGGAATAATCTCCGCTATGTGCAGCATCGATTGCCAACTGCGCCATCCAGTTTCTCAAGACGTACTTTGGATTTGCTTTCTTCATGATGCTTCGGTTTGGCATCGAATCGACACGGGCCCACCATCGCTCCAACCAACTCTTCCATCCTTCAATCGGAATCGTTTGATCATCGTAGAATGCGTGAGACAATTCCGAAACATCCGGAGATTGTATCGAACACAGCAATCGGAAAAAGATGGTCATGTCGGTCTCGACTTCTTGCAGCAAAGCGTTCAAGTCACGAACAAGTGATTCATCCCCAGATGTGAATACATCCAAACCAAGTTTTTCAGCCCACATACGGTTATGATGTACATCAAATGCATCCGTGTATGCAGTGAGGACATCATGCAGCAATTCAGGTTCTTCCATCAGCGGAACCATCGATTCCAGTAGACGGGCTAGATTCCAAGCTGCAATTTGGGGTTGTTGACCGTAGCGATATCTGCGGGTAGAGGAATCGGTGGTGTTTGGCGTCCAACCGGGATTGTAATCCTCGAGCCAACCGTACGGTCCGTAATCAATGGTCAGCCCGTGAATGGACATGTTGTCTGTATTCATGACCCCATGTACAAAACCGACACGCATCCAATGAGAAATCATCAAAGCTGTATCTTCAGCAATGCAAGAGAGCCAAGCAATTCTACCTTCATCATCTTCAACAGAGTGGGTTGGGAAATGGGTTCGCACGGTGTGTTCAACCAGCAAGCGCAAGGTTTCGACGTCACCGGTCGCCGTATGGATTTGAAAACTACCAAAGCGAATGAAACTCGGAGCGACACGGCATACAATTGCACCCGGTTCGTGAGCAGGATTGCCGTCGTACATGATGTCTCGAAGAATATCTTCGCCTGTCGTCACAAGAGAGAGAGCACGCGTGGTGGGGACGCCCAAATGGTGCATTGCCTCACTGCAGAGAAATTCTCTGATCGAAGAGCGTAAGACTGCCTTTCCGTCTGCAAATCGCGAATAGGGTGTCTTACCAGCTCCTTTGAGTTGCAACTCAACTACGCCGTCCTTCGATTCGACTTCTCCCAACGTAATCGCTCGACCATCGCCCAACTGGCCCGCCCAATTTCCGAATTGGTGTCCACCATAGCGTTGCGCATAGGGGTCCATTCCTTGAACAGGGGTGCCACCACCGAGTGTCTCCGCTTCTCCTTTTTCAATCCCAAGAACATGTGCCATCTCTGATGACCAGAGATGCAGTTGTGAATCAATAGAGGGTGTTGGAAGAACACGAGACCAACATACGTTGGCAACCTGTCGAGAGCGACCGCCAATCTCTGAATCTCCCGGCGTCTCGGAAACAAAACGAGACAGCCATGTGAGCGAATCAAGGGTGGCCATGGCGAGTGCTCACGGCCGACTTTCATCAATCATTCCATTCAGGGTATGGGCAGAATGTTGTCAAACTCCAGCCACTGTAAGCGGCTCCAAGACGGTCAGCATAGACAACAAGGTAATCCCAACGCCCGGATACGCTGAACACCTCCCCGTCTGTAGACTCGAAATTCACACGAATCCCCCAATCATCCGTCAGTATTTTCGCTTCGCCGACCATTTGCACTCTCTTCTCTTGAAACCAAACCTCTTGACCATCAAAATTGTCCAATATATGTTGTTCAAAGCGTCCACGTCTTACCTTTTTCTTCTGTTCGATTTCTTCTTCAGCATCCATAAAGAAACAAGTATTCAAGACATTATAAACATCAGTGGTCGACTAAAAGGTTTCTAAAAAAGTTACCGATGTGACTTTGAACCCTCGTTAAAATTAACCTGCATGGCCGATGATAAGCAGAAGGATGACGCTGATTTGTCTCCCTTCGCTGCAATGCTAAAAACCTTGGACGACATGGAAAAGTTGGACGAGCCCAATCCAAGTAAATCTGAAGCGGATTCAAATCAGTTCCAATTCTCAGAAGCAGCAGAAAATGACGAAAAATTGTATGCAATGGAATGGCTAAAAAACCATCAAGAATCGAAGAAGAAGCATTCTCAACTGGTTCAAGAACTAAAACAATACATTGACTCGATTCGGCATGCTGTGGAAACACGCGTAGTTGGGCAATACGGTGATACAGAAGGTAACGATGAGGTTGCTGAACTTACAGGCAAAATCGATGCTGCATCCTCAAAACTTATCGAAAAGTCACAATCAATACTCGAGCATTTGGATGATTATTTCAATTGGGAGTCTACAAACGCAAAATGGGAACGCCAAATTGAGGAAGTTGCCGAAAAAATGGCGGAAGCAGCAAGTGACATGTCGGAACTCATTCATCCAGAAAATATTTTTCTTGAAGCAGCAGATGTCCTCCAACTCGGAGAATCCCCCGAACACCCGTACAAAGAAACAGACAGTCCTGCACCATACCTCCTATTGAAGAAAATATTGTTTCACCTACATCTTTCAATTTACGGCCAGCTCAAGGACTTCTTTTCGCACATGGTAAACCTTAATCAGATTGATGATGTCAATAAGATATTTACCAAACAACCATCGTTCTCAACAGTTGGTGAAGGAGCTGTTCAACTTGCCATAAATTCCAAAATCCTCTCAAATTTCGAGTATCCAATGGAAGAAAAGGAAAGTGAAGAGATTAATGACATCATCCTTACAACTTTAGAAATCGTGAAACAGTACACCATCACGCTCAAATCGTTATCAATTGGGAGCGGCCCTTACAAACCTAAACTTTCTGACCAAAACAGCCACGTTCCAACCAATTTTTATTCGCCACGACGTACATTCAATGATTTGGGCATGTGGCCCACTGAGGCAGCGGATAAACACGACAGCCTTTTCGAACTCGACGCAAACAATTGGATAGGCCTAGAGCGGCATTCTCAAACCATGAGTATCGATAAATCAATGCATAAAACGACATACAGAGACATCATAAATTTTATCCAATCCTTAGGCTACCACCACAAAAAAGTCACGACTTATGCACGGAACAAAAGAATGTTACCTGAATTGTCATTGTTCGAATGGAAAGGAGAATCACACAAATTCCGTGAAGACGCATCGATCTATTTTTACAATCCCCAATGCCCAATTGCTAAGGAAGAAATGAGAATTGTGGTCCAATCATACTATCCTCCGTACGAAGCACCAAAACTTTCGATTCATGTGGGGTTAGAGCTTTTCCGAAATAAAATGAAGTC
>DAXG01000025.1:0-27959 GCA_002506275.1 Euryarchaeota archaeon UBA259
TCTTGATTACGACCCACACAGTTGGCTCAACCCACTTGCTTTCATGGCTCAAGCCAGCATCGTTGAGGACGCTCTAACCGCTGCTTTCCCTGCTGGCGAGGAAGTCTTCAAGGCAAACGCTGCGAGTTACACTACACAGTTACTTGCTCTTCACGTTGCTTTTGATACTGCCTTCGGAGAAGGTGGAGCTTGTATGGTTGAAGGTCAAGAAAAGATCGTGGCTGCTAACCACAACGCCTACTCCTACATCGCAGTACAATACGATATTCAATTCATGACTGTCCACGGCCTTGACCCTGAAGGAGAACCTTCTCCTGAAGATGTTGCAAAGGTTGTTGACTTCATCAATGAAGAAGGAATCACTGTTCTGTTTGTAGAGGAATACACCGATCAATCAGCAGTGCAAAGCATTGTTGATGAAACCGGCGTATCGATTCAAACCCTTTACACCATGGAAATGGCACCAAGTGATACTGATGACACGTACATGACCATGATGACCAAGAACTTGGAAAACCTTGTTGCCGGAATCGGTTGCTGATCAGAAGATTATTCAGTCTCACAATCGAATCTTAGATTCAAATAGAGGTGAAGGAAATGCATTATGTAGACTCACTGCCAATTCTTTTTGTGGGTACTGTATTTGTCTGCTTCTTCGGATACTTGCTGTTTGAATCTTTCTGGATAAGACAATCGAATCAGGACGAAGAATGGTGATGAAAGTCCGATTGATTGTTCGAATTGAATGCAAAGAACTCACCCAACATGGTAGTGCTTAATATGCAACCTCTAGCGGTCGGTCAAGTGATGAAACAATCGGAATCAATCCTCGACATCAAGGATTTGACCGTCAGCCGTTCGGGCAAGGTTGTTCTCAACAAAGTCGATTTGGCAGTAAAGAAAGGTGAATTTATTGGCCTTGTGGGGCCGAATGGTAGTGGTAAATCAACGCTTTTACTTGCTATACTCGGTGTTTTGAAAGCCCAGCAAGGAACCATCGATATATACGGCCATAAACCGATGTCCAGAAATATACTTGGCAAAATTGGTTGGGTCTCTCAAGCTGCTGCAGTGATGCCGAAGAACGTCCGAATCACTGTTCGAGAACTTATTCAACTTGGAACTTTGAACTCGAGGAACATGTTCTTGAGAAGAAGAAGTATTCATCGAGAGAAGGTCGACAGGGCAATGGAAATGGTCGGTTTAGAAGGTGTTGGAGATCATGACATCGCTCGACTCTCTGGAGGGCAACGTCAGCGTGCTGTTATTGGCCGAGCTTTAGCATCCGAAGCAGAATTTATTTTGCTTGATGAACCTCTTGTAGGCATTGACCGCAACTCTCGCAACTCATTGTTGAAGTTACTCGACAAACTTTGTCACGACGAAAACAAGACAATTCTCATGGTATCACACGACCTTGCTGCTATACGTCAGACTGCCCATCGTATGATTTACCTCGAAGAATCGATACGATTCGATGGACCGACTCAAGAGTTCCCGGACCTCACAAGTCTTGCTGGACTGCGAGGTATTGAGCCGGTGCATGGGCATGAACATGAAACGAATATTTCGAATTCTATTATGATCGAAACCGATAACGCAGAACTGTCCAAAAAGGAGGAAGAATAATGGGAATCGGTATGATGATTTTAGACTTGGTTTCTCCGATTCTCGAGTTCATTGCACCGATGGTTCCGGGAGATACTTTTCCATATTTCTTCACTATGGAAATGTTTCAACGTGCACTTGTTGCAGCAATACTGGTAACAATGGTTGCTGGTGTACTCGGCTCGTTTTTGTTGATTCGAAACCTTGCACTTATTGGAGATGGTTTAGCTCACGTTTCTTTTGGTGGTGTGGCTGTAGGCGTAGTATTAGGTGCTTCATCACCACTCTGGTACGCATTGGTATTCAGCGTGATTTCGGCGATCATCATTCATGAAATGCAGACCAGAGAATTGCTTACAGGCGATGCTTCAATTGCGATATTCTTGACCGGAATGCTGGCACTGGGGCTGGTTGTTTTACGCGTATTTGGTGGAGGTATCACAAGCGATATTGAAGGATACCTGTTCGGTAGTTTACTTCTTATTGATGAGCAAAGTCTTGATTTAATTGCCACCATCACGATTCTATCACTCATTTCACTTATGGCACTCTATTCTGGTTTGCTTTCGACCACCATTGACCCGCTTGCTGCACGCGTTCAGGGGCTTCCAGTTCGAGCGATTGGGCTTGTGTTCAGCATCATCACTGCGGCTGTAGTTGTGAGCATGGTTCAAGTGATTGGGGCTTTACTTGTCACGGCGTTACTGGTAACGCCAGCTGCTACGGCACAATTGGTTGGTCGCAGTTTCCGTTCTTGCCTCATTTGGACACAAATCTTTGGTCTTTCTGCCGTTTTCCTCGGCCTGTATTTTTCTGCAGAACACGATTCTGGAAGTGGAGCGATGATTGCGCTTGTTGCAGCTTCCCTTTTTGCCATAGTGGCCATTTTCAAAACCGTCGTTCTCGGTTTGATGAGTCCGAAGGATAACTTCTAATTGTGATTTTTGGGCCTAAACGAAGTTCTTTCTTTGTAGAAGCAATTTTTCAATCAGCAAACCATGCGTTTGATTCGTTGGCGTTTTATATCAGTCGGTGCAGCAACTCTCATGGGACAAAGCAAGTGTTCGTGGGTTTTGCTTTTGCTTCTTTTTTCGAGCTTAAGTGGCTGTTTATCGGGCGACCAGTCGGAATCATCTCTTTCCCTTAACGTCGTTGCTGATATCGAAAACACCACTCTTGTCGAGACGTATTCCAACGGGGAATTGGTTTCTGTAACGAACATCTCGGTGATGTATGACTTTTCACAGACCACCTCGAACCACCCACTGGTCACGTTCGGAATCGACCCTATGGATGGAAGATCTCCGACAACCGTAGATGCTGGCACCGAATCACAAATAGAAATGAATTTTGAAAACCACGGAATCTACAACATTCTTGCCTACGCAATTGATTCAAACGGCGGCGAACAACGAATAAATCTCACGTTGCGAATAGACTTGATGATCGATTGGACCGAATCGAATACCCGCAACCCGAAGGCATTGATTTTCGACCCCATACCGGTGAACGGTGGGCCAAATCCGACAATGGTTGAAATTCAATCAACCGTTGAAAACCCCAGTTTCCTCGAAAATCTAGACAGCAGTTCTCAACCAGTTCAGGTGACTTGGAATATCGTTGATGAACTCGATGATGTCTGTCAGCAGAAAACCGCACAAATTGATGACGGAGAATCAGATGATTGGTACACTTTGCACTTCAATACCTTTCTGGTTCACGAGTTGGAAGTGTCCTATGATGACGGGCAAGATACGGTGGACATCTCTCATTTGGTGACTATCTTGTATTCCTCATGAGACCCCTACTCAATAGGATTTAGACGGTGTAAAGCACGATACCACGGTTTAACTACAGTTCACTTCACGGCGTAATATGAAGAAGATTGGTATCAAGTGGAAGGCCCAGGACGTGGCTCATCAAAGTGGCAAAATCGCCGTTGTTACCGGTTCCAATACGGGCATAGGTTTCCAAGTGGCACTCATATTAGCTGACAAAGGCGCTCATGTTGTTCTTGCATGCAGAAATCTCGAGAAGGCTGAAGCGGCGAGGGAAAAGATGCTCAAGTCTTCACCTCATGCTCAGATTTTTGTAGAAGAATTGGACTTAGCTGACCTTTCCAATGTTGAGGCTTTTGCAACGAGATTAAAGAAATCGCATCAGCATGTGGACATACTCATCAATAATGCAGGGGTAATGATTCCTCCTCAATCAACGACAAAAGACGGTTTTGAATTACAGATTGGCACAAATCATTTCGGTCATTTCGCATTGACTTCACACATGATGCCTTTGCTTTCAGCAGCGGAAAAACCGAGAATAGTCACCCTTTCCAGCATTGCTCACTGGTCGGGTGTTATCGACCTTGAGGATATCAACGGCGAGAAGAAAAAATACAACAAATGGGGAATGTATTCGCAGAGTAAATTGGCGAATTTACTGTTTGCTCTGGAACTGGACCGACGCCTAAAGGCAGCAGGCTCACACATTGAGTCGTTTGGCAGCCATCCTGGTTACTCCAATACCGATTTACAACGGTATTCTTTGGCTTGGCGGATTCTCAATCCATTGTTTGGCATTCAACCGATTAAGGGTGCTGCCCCTACATTGTATGCAGCAACAGAACCGGACGCCATTGCACATCGTTACTGGGGGCCAATTGGACTGTTGGAGGCCCGCGGGTGGACTGGAAAAGCGAAGATTACCTCGCGTGCTGCCGATGAAGAAATGGCTCGTAAACTATGGGAATACAGTGAATCTTTACTTGGAATTCATTTCCAAATTTGAGTGTAAAAGTCCACTTTTTCTTTCTTCTTTCCAACACTTTGGGGAGGTCAGGAACCCCTAAAAATAGGCTTGTAGCCTCGCGTTCGTGTCGCGCTCCTTATCTATGATGAGATGTCCATGAAGCACTGGATGGATACGATGGGAATGAGCGCAAGCAACAACGGCGATGCTCTCGAAGAGGCTCGCAAGAAGCGAGAAAATACCTCCAAAGTTTCCCTTTCAGCACTGCGTTCACAGTTCACTTCGACGGCTACATCCACCCTCGATCAAGCAACGATGACCAGTGCACGATTCCGGCAAGAAGAACGCCTGCGTGCAGACCTGCGTCGAGAACGTAGAATTCGACAGCAAGCAATTACCGAACGCGTATCAGCCATGCAAGAAGCGCTTGCAACTGATTTGGCCGTCCAGCATGAACTCACGCTCGACTCGCTTGAAAAGGAAATGAGAGAAGAAATGGAGCGTGACCTCAGCACATTGGAACGCGACTCACTTGCTCGGGAAGAATCCAGAATGCGTGGCGAACTCGATCTGCGCCTCAACAGACAATTAGAGGCGCTTCAAGATAAACTGGATGTTGAGCAAGACCGTCGTTTGGAAGAACACAAAGCCCAACTCAAAGCACAAATTGAGACCCAACTTCAAGACGAACACCGCCAAAGACTCGATATTCAAAAAGAACGCTTGGCTATGGACTACAATCAAGAACTTCAACGCCGAGTTCGAGAAATTGAAGCGAACATCGAACTTGAAATGGAAGACCGTTTCAAAGATATGGAAGTTGCAGAAATATCACGGCTTGAGGAAGGGCATGCAGCACGCCTTGCTGAACGTGAAGAACAACTTCGACGAGGTATCCGCACTCGCCTTGAACAGCAACTCCGTTCTCGCCTCAAGCAACGTGAAGCACGGCTCAAGGCAGAATACGAACGTCGTAGTTTGCGTCTTGAAGAAGACATTGCAGAGCAATTACAGATGGAACTCGAAGGCCAATTGCGCAAGGAAACTGAAGATTTAGAGGAACGAATGCGAGAGGATGTCGAACTGGCTCTTGCTCGGCGACGTGATGAACTTCGTGTCGAAATCGAGCAGCAATTACAGGCTCGCCATTCAGAACGCTTGTCCGACCGTAAATCCAGGCTTCGTGAAAAGTACGACATTACCTTCTCGAAAGCCATTGATGACATCTCCCGTTCGCTCAAATCCGATGTAGAATCTGAACTCGAAGTTCGAATGGATGAAGAATTTACCAGTTACAGAACAGCTCGTGAAGCAGAGATTCAGAACCGTCTCGCACGCTTCCGTTACGAACGGGAAGCAGAACTACGTGAGCAACTTGAAGATCAATACAATTCGAAGAAAACGGATTGGTCCGAGCGTTTGGAATTGGAGTTCCAATCCCGGGAAGCATCTGCTCGAAAGGCGATTATGTCCGAAGTGGATGCCGGCCTAAGGAACGAAAGACTCACCTTTGAAACAGACCTCGACCTTCTCAAAGAGGAAACTTCGCTTGAACTGGAAGTGGAAATGGAAGAACGCCTCAACAACTTCCGGGTGCGCAAGGAAGAAGAAGTCGCTACACAATTAGAGCGACAACTCGACAAGCGTGAAGAAATTATGCGAAACAAAGCACTCATCGATGTACGAAAGCGTGAAACTCACATTCGGGCAGAAATTGAGGCACAACTTGGCCTCAAGAGAGCAGAAATCCGTACTCGCTTACAGAGTCTAAGTGAGAAAATGGACGCTTTCAAAGATATGGCTGAGGACAAGATGCGGGATGCAATCACCGGTCAAATCGAAGGCGAACTTAATGCTGAAGAATCTGATTTGAAGACCAGAGAATCTGAATTCCGAGACCTTCAATCAACCGATACTCGAGCTGAAAAGCGCCAAATGTGGATGCAATCAATCTCCGGACAAGGCCCGGCACAAACTGGCAGTACAATGAATCCATCCGCACTTGGCGCACGCCCAGATGCACTTGGTTCAAGCGGAGGCCGACCAATGCGTGGCATTCTCGAAGGTCAACAACAAGCGCCTCAATCTCGAATGGGCCTGGGCGGGATGAGAACACCAATGACCAGTTCAAAGCCGCTTCAACCGCTAACAGGTGTTCCGCTCGCTAAACCTGTCAAGGCCCCACTTGGCGGTGGAGTTTCACAGCAATTGCCTCAGCCTGTTCAAAAGTTGGTCCGTAAACCACTCTCGCCGATTACTTCGCCACTCGCAGAGACTCAAATGGAGCAAGTGCCTGAACCAGTGAGTGAACCTGTGATTGAACCGGAAGTTGAAGCAGAAGCACTACCGGATGAGCCAATCATCGAAGAGACGGTTGTTGAATCGATCACAGAAGAGATCGAGGAACGTGAAGACGGCCCTGAAATGACAGCCACTATGCGCCCAATCACTGCAGTTCTTCAGGCTCATGAAGCGCCTGAACCGGTTAAAACAACGACATTGACAGCACGCCCTCCACAGTTGATTCCAAAGAAATCCCGTGGAGCTCCTCCTCAATCGAAGGCCGGTGAAGTTCCTCAAACCGTTTCAACAACGACCTTGAAACCTGTTCGGAAACTCACTCCGTTGAAACTCACGAAACCGTCTTCAGATGAAGAGGAAGAAGTAGAGGCTGATTCTGACGAGTAAAAACCCCGTGATGCCTCCAAGGGCACGCTTCATATTGATTGAGGTACTGGGGTTGCTATGAAGAGGTCGATTGTCCTTCTTGTAGCGGTACTGATGCTGCCTCTTGCAGCGTTCGTCCCTCATGTTGCAGCAACGGGCTCGAACCTTGTTGATGCGGGGTATACTCAAGAAACTGAACCGAGTTTTGTATATTGGAAGGAAATGTTCGATGGCTCTATTCTGACCGTTGATACATCGGGCAATTTGACGGTGAACAGTTTTAGCAACGGCATACTTCTTCCCCAGTGGAGTCTTGAGTTGAACGTTGATGCGAACGCTGCTCGTTTGGATGACGCTCAGCAATTGACCGTCGTTTGCCATGATAACGGTATTTACACCGTACATATGGATTTGCAAATAGCCAATCGTAACATCACCACCAGTGACCCTGTTAACGATGCTGATTGGGATGATGAAGGTGACCTTTGGTTGGCCTTCTTTGCAGGACGACGCCGAGCGGAAGAGTACGATACTTCTGGTGCAACCGGAGTGTACTCTCCTGTTATTCAATCCGGTATGAATGCGTTTGAAATCATCTCTGGTGGTCGTCTTGTTCTTGGCTCATACGACACGAAAGTCTACATCGCTGGCAATGATGGAATTAGCATCACCACACTTACAGACTCCAGTGCGATTGTCAATGCTGTTCTTGAAGACCATAACGGAGATTTATTGGTCGGAACTTCGAACGGTAAGTTGTTCCGATACGACACAAATTCATGGGCTGTTGAAACGCTTTCGCTCAGCCACGGTAAATCGATTGTATCCCTTGAAGAATACAATAACCTCACCTACCACATCGGTACACAAAACGGTAAATTGACCCATGTCCAGGTTTCAACTTTCTCTGAAGGCAGTACGTACTCATCGACTGGGCGCGTTGTCGGCTCGGTTCAGGAGTTTTCAGGTGAACTTTACATTGTCACTTCCTTTTCTCTTTCTTCTAAAATCCGCTTGTACGACCTCGATACAGATGGTGATGGAATTACCGACCAAACTGACGCATTCCCATTGGAATTTACGCAATGGTCTGATGTCGACGGCGATGGTTTTGGAGACAATCAAAACGGATACCTTGCCGATGTATTCCCCAATGAACCGTCCCAATGGGAAGATGCAGACGGCGACGGCTACGGCGATAATGCGAATGGATTTGAGGGCGACAGTTTCCCATCCAATGCCGAACAGTGGTCCGACACAGACGGTGATGGATACGGTGACAACGCCAATGCACTTGATGGTGACAAATTCAAGGATGAGCCTTCGCAATGGTCGGATACAGACCAAGACGGATTCGGTGATAACCCCAATGGAGTTACCCCCGATGCTTGTCCTTTGGAAAACGGTTTTTCCACGGAAGACCGATTCGGATGTCTTGATTCGGATTTAGACGGTTGGTCCAATCCGACCGTAAATTGGACCATTGCCCAAGGAGCAGATGCTCTTCCTCTGCAAAAATCACAATGGCGCGACGGCGATGGCGACGGCTACGGTGACAACTTGACAGGCGAACTTGCTGACGATTGCAACTGGAAAGCCGGAACTTCCACCAAAGCCTGGATTGCGAACTCTTCATCTGAATTCGGTTTCAAGGAAGTCCCATCGTATGGCTGCGAAGACTTAGACGGCGATGGATGGGTTGATGTTACTGAATCACAAAACATGGATCTTGATCCGAACGAACACTTTGATGGCGACAACGACGGCGTTGGTTCAAATTCCGATTACGATGATACTCGACCACTTATTCAAACTGAAGAAGACCATTGTCTGCTGAACTTTGATGACCAGTCTCTTGAATGCCAGGGTTGGAGAAGCAAAGAGTACCAAAACTACCTTTCACGGGACAAAGAAGATGGAGAAACTGATTTGAGTTTCGCTGCTTGGAACACGAGTAAAAACGCAGGACTTCTTGATACCAATTCTGTAGATTCCAATACCGTACAACAGGTCGTCATGGTCGGCGGCGGGGCTTTCCTTGCTCTTACAGTCGTGATTTTAGCGGTTGGTTTTGTTGTAAAGCGCAAGAAGACCAACGCCTTGGTGAAGATGTACGGTGTACCTTTTATTCCTACCGAAAACAAATCTGCAGAAAACGAAGCATTGGAAGGTACTGCAGGGCTCTCTGCACAGGGTGGCATTGTTTCTGATTCCTCTTGGGACGATGAGATTGAAAGTCTTGACTTCTCTGAAATTCAAGACGAATTCGGTGAAGATAATGAGGAAATTCAAACCATTGATGCAGCGAGCTTGTATGGAGATGAGGGAAGCCTCGAAGTTATTGCAGGTGTTGAAGTCTCGTCTTCACCCGAGCCGGTAATGGAAGCACCCGTTGAAGCCCCTCCACTGCCGCCTGGTGGACTACCAGAAGGTTGGACAACGGATCAATGGAAATGGTACGGTCAAGAATGGCTCGACAAGAACCAATGATGGCTGCGCGGTTGCGTTATCGCCAGACGATGGGTAACGATTCACGAAGGGCTTTCAGCTCTTCACCGGTATAGACGGGTTTTCCATCTTGCTTGAGGGTGTTCATAATGAGCCAAAGTACGCCGTTCCAGGCATTCGTGCCAGCAAAAATTTCGATGTATCCACATGCAGCAGCTTCGAGGAGTTTCCCTTCATCGGTATCCTCGCTGAACAAAGCACGAATCAGATTCTTTGCATCAAATTCGTAACCGTTGGGGCGCCATTCCATCATGTGAATCAAACCTTGAATGGTGAGAGATTAAGCCGGTCTACCAGATGTTCAACTTCAACATCAGCAATCGCTTTCATGCGCTCACGTAGCGTTTCAATTTCACCGTTCATGGTTTTCATCTTGTGAGCTCGGACCAAGTCTGTGAGCAATTCATTGACGCTCTTGTGTCCACTCATTGTACGCATCGTGTTGAGTTGTCGGCGTACTTCGTAACTCACGCTGACCGAAGTCATCCCTTCACCTGTCATGGCTATCCCGAACCTCCTCTGTTCTATAGCATACTTAACCTGCGCGAAGAGATGAGGCATTGAAACGGTGATTTGGCGAGTAGCCGAAGGTTGCGGCAAGCCCTTCAACTGTTTTTTCGCTCAAGAAGAAGTCGGGGGTCTTCACTGACACCAAATTCACGACGCATCTCGATGACCCGCTGGTGGAACTCTTTGGAAAGTGTCCAGTACTCGAGAGAGCCTGCTCCTGCACCGGAGTTCGTTGGTTTGTTGAGTAATACTGTTGGCGCTCCACTCCACGGGGCTTCAGCTACCTTCACCAGTCTGCGAACGGTTGTTTTGAACAATTTATTTGGCATCTTTCGGTTCACTTCATCACAGACGTGTCGGCTGAGTTTTGAGCGAGCATCGACCATGGTCATGGCTATGCCAAAAATCTTCAAGTTTCGATTGATTCGGCGCTGAATCATCTTAATTGAATTCATCAACATACTGAAACCTTCCAGTGCATAGTATTCCGCTTGAACAGGCACCATGACCCAGTTGGCAGCACACATGGCGTTTATTGACAGCAGGCCGAGGGAAGGAGGAGTGTCAATGATGATGTAATCGAATTGGTCGATAATGGGGAGGAGAGCTTCACGAAGTCGGGTTTCTCGACCAATTTTGTGGCTCAATTCAATCTCAGCACCGGAGAGATGAATGTCGCTTGGTAAGAGCCAAAGATGACCTACAGAGAGGTTTTCAGGTGGTTTCTTGTTGTTGTTTCTCAAACTCCAAGCGTCACGCATGGATTGCGTGAGTTCATCAGGCCCAATCAGATACTCTTCCATGAGTGGAAGATCTTCACCAGAATCGTTGGTGAGCAGGTCATAAGCCGTTTTTTTGATGTTTTTCTTTTCCACGCCAAATGAGGTTGCACAATTTCCTTGCGGATCAAGGTCAATCAGCAAGACCTTGGCTTTCGGAAGTCCTTGTCGCGAAGACCCTTTGGCGAGGGCAGCGGCCATGTTCACTGCAGTGGTTGTTTTTGCACATCCACCCTTTTGATTGGCTACTGCGACGACCATCTTGTAAGGATTCAACTTAGCAACCTCCTCTCACAATTTGATGAGAGAGGCCTCCCCCTTTCAATGCAAGCCTTGAGGTATCGGAAATCAAGCAGGTTGAATGACTGGAACAGGGACTTCGGAGAGAATCTTTCGAACGATATGCATTCCTGTAATCCCACGAATCTTTGCTTCAGGTTTCATGTTAATACGGTGAGATATAATCTGCAATGCAATGTCTTTGATGTCATCAGGAATGACGTAGTTTCGGCCAGCGATTGCTGCTGCTGCACGGCCGGTCTTGAACAGTGACTGAGATGCACGAGGCGATGCACCGTTGGTCACTCGGTGATCTTCACGAGTACGTTGTACGATTTCGACGATGTATGAAAGAATGGCAGGGTCGACATGAACGGTTTCAAGCGCTTTCTGCATGGCGACGAGTTTCTTAGGCGTGGTAATCTGTTCCACATCGTGGCCGTCCTTTCCTCGGAGTTTTCTACGAGCGAGAATGGCCTTTTCTTGTGGGCGGTCAGGGTAGCCCATGCTCAATTTCATCAAAAAGCGGTCCATTTGTGCTTCAGGTAACGGGTATGTTCCTTCTTGCTCGATTGGGTTTTGTGTCGCTAGAACAACGAAAGGTGCGGGTAATTTGTGGGTAATCCCCTCAATAGTCACTTGCTTTTCTTCCATTGCTTCAAGCAAAGCAGCCTGCGTCTTTGGCGGAGCACGGTTGATTTCGTCAGCCAAGAGAATGTTGGAGAAAAGAGGTCCTGCACGAAGTTTGAACTCTCCAGATTTCTGGTCGTACATGTAGGTCCCCATGATATCTGAAGGAAGCAGGTCAGGGGTAAATTGAACACGCTTGAACTTGCACCCCAGTGCACGAGCGAAAGTATTTGCCAGCAAGGTCTTGGCAAGTCCAGGGAAATCTTCCAAAAGCATGTTTCCGTTTGAAAGAATACCAACGGTTACTCGACGGAGGTTTTGTGGCTTTCCAATAATGACCTTTCCAACCTCGTTCATGAGGCTGTTCGAAATCGCCGAAACAGTTCCGATTAAGTCTTGCGCGGCGGGGTTTTGACCCATTGCGGGTGCTCCAATTATACCAGGTTCCATGTTAATGCCTCCGAGGATATTTGACAACCACAACTATCCATATATGAATGTGAGGTGTGGTTATGTCAAACAGTTTCCATGGCAAGAGGAGCAACGAGTCAAGTTACAGTTTCCAGCCGAAACCATACCTACGGTCTTCAAGAATCATGTTATGTATCTTTTTTATTTCATCGAATGCTGACTTTTCTGATTCGGTCATGGCTACATTCCTCATCATTTTAGCATCTACAGGGGGTACATCTGCCCAAAACTCTTCATCGTCTACGATTTTACTTCGGGTGAATCTGATGTTCATTTTGATCGGAACTTGTTCGCCCTCTCGGGCTACGGTTTGACCTTCTTCACCAATGGACATGACTTTGCCGAGCGTTCGACCTGTTCCATCGTTCCGGAGTAATTCTTGACCGACTCGTAAACTTCCTTTGAGAACGTGAACTCCGAAAAGTGCTGGATCGTCGTTCATCATTCCATATTTTGTGAGGTATCGAACTTGGCCAGGCATGAATACAGGGCCTGAAGAGGAAGACGCCCTTTCACGGATTGCGTCTTGTATTTCGTCGATTTTCTCCATCACTTGGTAAATGATTTCGGCTTGGATGAAATGGTAAGAAGACGCCCCTTTCTTTTTTATTGCTTCATCCAGTTCCTTTTCCACTTGGTCGTTTCCTTTGACTGAAAGAGCCACTAAGAAACGATGTTCTTCCTTTTCGGTAGCCATAATCTGTCGAAGGTCGCGACGATTTACTGGGCCAACTTCCGCTCGACTGATTGGGATTTTTCTTTTGGCCAGCTCGTAAATGAGTGCTTCAAGTCCACCCACTGTTCGGGCTTTAACAACTGCTCCTTCACGAAGTTCTTCCGCATTTTGACACCCTGCGGAAAAACCACTACCCATTGCATCAGGATTTGTGTGAATATCCGAGAACATCTTTCGCGATACAACATCTTTGCAGATGCTGCACATGATTGGCGTCTCGTTACGAATTCGTTTGTTTTCTCGGTTCATCTCGTTGAAAACTGAACGGTAATCATCCCCCGGTTTAGGAAAGTAGATTTTGCTACCAATGTGTATGTCTTTGAGATGTGGAATAATAATTTTCAATCCCGCAGCGGCTGACGCTTGTTTGACATCGTTCCACCGTTTCCCGGCATCTCTCATTTCAGCCATGTCTTTTGGTTGGCGAATGGCTCGAATCCGAACTGCATCCTCTCCACCAATGTTTCCAACAGGACCTTCATTGGTGTTGTAAGCAACGTCATCACCCACTCCAATGGTACCCTTGGTGAGGATAATATCGATTGTTTTCCCAAGCCCTACCTCTTCGCGAGATTCCAAAACATAGCCCTCAGCCATTTCATTTGGATCGACAATCAAGTCTTGGCGGGCAAATTTCTCTGCCATTGCCAAAATCACGAACAAAAGGTCTTGCAAGCCTTCGCCTTCTTTGGCACTCATTGGAACAAAGAAGCGGTCGTTTTCAATATCGAAACTTTTGATTCCTTCCCAGTACTTCGTGAGGTTAAATTTCGAATTTGTAGCCACTTGTCCGAGGAGTTTGTAGTAGAATTCGTCTGCGGAGTTCTGAACATCTTTTGATTGCTCTTTCCACGATTGCCATGATGAACGTCCTCGCTTCGACTCCCATTGATGGACTCGGTCGATTTTATTTCCGACGATAATAAACGGGATGTCGTTCTTTTCGAGGATTTTGATGCTCTGTATGGTTTGAGGTTTGAAACCTTCAACCAGATCAACAATGAGAACAGCAATATCAGCAACGCTTCCGCTTCTTTTGCGTATTGAGCCAAACGACTCGTGCCCAGGCGTATCGATGAAAATGATTCCCGGGCTATCAAACACTGGCTTTTCTTTGAACGGCATGGTTTGAATGGCGTTGTTCAGGAGAACCGCTGGAACATTGGTCACACCGAGTTCTTGTGTGATTCCACCCGCTTCTCTGTTCATCACATTGGTTTGGTTCTTGTCACCAATCGAGCGAAGCAAGTCGAGTAGACTTGTTTTACCGTGGTCAACGTGCCCCGTTACTGCCACAATTGGTTGGCGGAGAATCTCACCAACTTCTTCTGCGACATCATCGGACATGTGAATCAACTACTGTCTGATTCGACTATTCATAAACCCAAGAGGTAATGGTTTGTTCCCAATCCATGAGCCCCTCAGGGAACCAAAGTCCAAGTTCGAACTCAGCAGTATCAGCAGCATCTGAGCCGTGAATCATGTTGTATCCCATATCCATGCCGAAGTCGCCACGGATGGTTCCAGGCGCTGCTTCTCGGCCGTTGGTTGCGCCAATAAGTGTGCGAGCGACGGCGATAGCGTCTTTCCCGGACCATGCCATGCAGACAACAGGTCCAGAGGTTACGAAATCAATCAATCCAGGATAGAATGGGCGTTCAGCGTGAACGGCGTAATGGGTCTCAGCGGTTTCTCTGCTTGGGACAACCGACTTCAAACCGACGAGTTTGAGTCCTTTCTGCTCAAATCGTCCAATGATTTCTCCGATTAATCCGCGTTGTACACCGTCAGGCTTGACCATTATGTAGGTAGTTTCCATGTTGTTCACCAATTCAGCCGACTTGACACCCCTTTATGAGCCATACGGCCGAAAAGATACAGCGGTTGCACTCTCGCTCAGTAAGAAAACATGGCATTGCGCAGAAGAGCGCTTCAGAAGCCGCCCTTCACAAAGTGACGAGTCCACTTAACTCGGCGAGAGTTTCGCTTGAGTTTCACCATGTTCTTGCGTGCTTTTGAGTTCTTGAACCACAAGACGCTACCGTCTCGTCGGACGAACATCATGCCCGTACCAGGTTCGATCTCTTCTCCAGAAAAATTGCAAATACGTCGTTCAGGCATTGTTCATCACCGTGCGTTCAATTTACGGGCTTCTCGGCCAGTATCCTTGAGCATCAAAATATCGCCAACACGAATTGGTCCCAAGACGTTTCGAGAAATGATTCGTCCAACGTCACGAGGGTTTGGTGCGTCGTTAACACGAACTTTCACTTGAGTTGCTTCGCCTGTCATACCGGTTCGACCGACAATTTCGACGACTTCAGCAGGCCATCCACCGAGTTCTTCGCTCATCTTTGTCATCTCCAATATTGGTTTCAAGCCTTGAGCCCGTTAATGGCTTCAACAACTTTGCTAAAATCTTCTTGTGCTCCTTTGGTGATTTCCATCACAGCAATGGAGGCTGCTTTGACACCTGCTGGAAGTCCAGCAGCTTGTGCGAGGTGTTCTTGAGAAGGAACGTATCCGAATGGGATTCCCTTTTCAGCGCAGATCAAAGGAACGTGAGCAAGAAGTTCAGGTGGGTTAACGTCTTCTGCGAGGATGATGAATTGGGCAGTTCCGCGTTCTGCGGTCTTGGTCACTTCATTGCTACCTTTTTTGATACGGCCATTGGAATTGGCTTGCAGCATGTCGTAGATTTGGTTCGATACTTCTTCAGGGGTTTCAAATTGCACGTGTACAGTCACTGGAATCACTCTGTCCTCATGTTAAGGGCGTTCCTCCGCACAACCTCGCGGATATAAACACAGCGGAAAGAATGACCTGACCGAATCTGCAACAAAGCGTCCTTATTCACTGTAGACTGTCTGTACTTTTCGATGTACTGGGCGACTATTGGCTCCATTCAAGCCGTTCAAATAATTCATTTACGCCCCGAGCCAGTGCCGGGCCGCCGGATATCACATCGCGAGGGTTTGACAACGAACCAGTAGCATGTACGCCATCGACGTATCGAATCAAGCGAGCGATTGCTCCACCTGTGAATAATCCGTGCGAGCAAGCAGCGTGAACAGCAATCGCACCTTGATTTCGCAGTGCTTCAGCCGCTCTGCATATTGTCCCACCAGTAGCAATCATGTCGTCGACAATTGCCACGGTCTTTCCATCGACATCCAGGTCCTTCGCCTTGTGAACAATTGTATGGGCGTCAATTCGTGTTTTCTCAAGATACGAAAACTCACAATTAATTTTCTTGGCGACGGTTGAGGCCCGTTCAATAGCACCCTTGTCTGGTGAGAGTATGAAGTCGGGTTGAACCGTCTCTTGTAAGTGAAGGGCAAGTTCTGGCATTGCAGAAGTAAACGCTACAGGAACCGACAAATCCTCCAATACAGAAGGTGCGTGTAAATCAAAGACGATGATTCCATCGCAACGAGAGGCGAGAAGGTGGCCGATTGCTCGAGCCGAGATTGCTTCGCCTGGTTTGAATCGCTTATCTTGCCTTGAATAGCCGAAGTAAGGTACTGCAAGAAGGATTCCGGGGCCAACATCATCCATGTTCTGCGGACCAATTTCCCTGAGGTTTTCCATATTTCCTTTCCGGACATCGTTGATCGCTTCGAGCATGAGGAGTGTTTCAACAATACCTGCATCAGGGAATGTATTGGACACCAACACGACAGGCTCCTTACGAACGGCTTCTATGGTTTCACTCGGTATACGGATATAGCCTTCCGAATCGGGGAAACGCCGAGTTTCAAGTTGGTGGTGTTCCCAACCAAGCGAGGCTGCTAATTGTTCAGCCAACAAACGAGAATTGCTTCCGGATAAGACGACCATACGATTCCCTTGATGTAAGCGAAACGCTGACCCTTCATGTTCTTTGCGAGTGACAATTCCTCGAAAAACCCCGTCAACCAGGTGTAAGAGTGCGCGAGGCAGGACTTGAACCTGCGACCTCCCGGTTATCAGCCGGGTGCTCCAACCGACTAAGCTACCCGCGCAACTGTAGTTCGGCCGACTCACCTCCCCGTCATAAGAGTGACGGAGGGTCAAAGCCCTCGATGCCAGCGTTGAACAATTACTCTTCTTCGCTCATGGCGTTAATCGAAACGAACGACGGAAGTGTAAGCACTTTGTCAAACGTCCGAGAAAGGACAACCTCGTCGAGGCGCTCTCGAGTTCTTGAGAACGCATTAATTGGAATGCGAAGTTGTGGTCCAACTCCGTATTGCTTCTGGATTCCAATTCGAACTTGTACGATAACGCCACGGTATGTGCGCTTTACTTTGAACAGGTCCGTAATAACGCCGATTTCATCACCTTGATTATCGAGCACAGCTCGGTCAAGCATTTCATCTGGTGCGTACAGCTTCTCATCAATTCGGACGGTGTTTCTCCATCGTCGTTGCAATTCTCTCATTGACTTCGAAAGTTTAACAGTTCCATCGTTTCGAATACTGTGGACCAGTTCCTTTGGCAGTGGTACGAGTTCCGCGGGTTTCCGCATGAATTCATCAGCCACATCCGATTCAACTTGCAATCGCATAGATCGCACGCGTGCTTCGTTCGGGTGGTGGCGTTCACCAACTATCTTTCCTACTTTCTTATCGTTCACATAAACATCTCTTTGGAGTAACTCCTGGATGTCATATTTGTCGTTCGGCATTTTTCCCATCTCCTTCGCCAGTTTGTTCCGGCTTACCCCCTGCTTCACTTGAAAGGTCTTATACTCTTTGGCGTTTGAAATGCTAAATCCAATTGCATTTGTCGTATAATTTATCCCCGTTTCAATTGAAAAACCGATTATTTTTCAATTTTAGTCGATGTCGTATAATTAATTCTTGCAATAGGAGTTCCATCTCGCCGAAGCAGTTTTTGCACATATTCTATAGATTTCCTTTTTGTGGGTGTAAGAGTACATTTGAGGATTTTTTCGAATTGAATATCCAATATTCCACCGATGAGCTAAGGCCGTAGGGGTTGCTTTTTTGATTGCGGTTCAGACAGTCGAGCCGATCATCTGCATTCGAAACAGCGACCCGTTAAACTAATTTTATCAATTAGATATTCACATTTTCAATTGAAAAATGTAATTTTCTTGATGCTCAATGATTTGAACATCTTGATGTAGAACTCATCTTCAGCAGAACATATGCGCCACGTTCCTGTCGTTCATTTGAGAGGTATTGATTCCTCTCTGGGTGACGCAATGATTGAGCGATTGCTACGTACGCATGTGCGGATTGTCGTACCACAATCTTCGGTCGACATGCTCACTGACCGGTTTTCTGCAGATCTTGAATTTGGGGAGTGTGAACTGTTTGGCTCCGAACAAGTACCACTGGAAGCAGGTCACCGGCTGTTCCTTATGGGGCTGGGACCCTTCAATCTCTCAAGTGATGATGGCAAAGGGTTTGATGTCGATGGCCTTGAAATTGCTCTGGCCATACCCGGCCATCTTGGCATTGAGGCTGAACACGAATGGATTGATTCGCTCATCGAAGTGTTTGACCTTCTCCCTCGGCGGCAGGATTCAGTTTGGCAATCACCCAATTTCCGTCCATGGATGGAGCGTCTGGAATCCTCAGGTTCTGTCATGGCTGGTCAGTCGGCCGAATATTGGTGGGTAAGCGACATTGACGTGGCCGATGCTCTTGTACGAATCCTTCTGAGCAGTGAACCTTTTCCGAAGCAAATGAAAATCTCAGGTCGCCGCTCATGGTCTGAGGAGCAGACTTTGGAGGAACTCTCCTTACTTTACCATCGGACCATTGCAGGCCGTACGGGTCGCTTTAACGTCGAGCACTTGACAGCAGCACCAACTCCAACTATTGAAGTTCAATCTTTGATGGTCAGCCCTCAGCTTCCTCTTGGTGTGGAGCAGAACGCTAGAGAACGCCCGGACCTTTCTCCACTGCACGACCTTTTGTACCGCATTGATGGAGACGGTTGGCGTCCGCTTGTTCCGATTCGAACGGCGCTCATGCACGCCCTTGCCGACTATATTGATTGAGTTCAAAGGGTTTGAACGCCACCTTCCGGAAGCATACTCAGTTGAGTAACGTTGCCGTAAAGGGTTGGTCCAGTTTGAAATGTGCCCATGATTCCAGTGTCGCCACTTGGGTTGTGGGACAGGGAAAGCCATGGCCGGCCAAAGGCGTCGATCTGCATGTCGATGAAATCTCCGAAGCCACCACAGCGCTCATATCCGCAGGTAGGGCTGGCGTTGTCAAGAGGGTCATCCGGGGCATTGAGTTGAACCGTGGTAATCAATGGAGTTTCGTTGAATGCATCGGTAATCACTGAAATGTATCCATGCCACACGCCGTCACCTTCTGTGCCAACATACCCAAACGCAACTCGGCCCGGGTCGCCAGCAATGACAACGGGGAATCCTGTCCCTTCAAGGTGGCTTGGCCCAACCATAATGGCATCAGACCACGTATTTGCATCGTCCATAGAGTATGAAAAGTAAGGCATGTTGTCAATGCCCATCCACATGGCATAGACGTTACTTTCAGTGTCTGTATCCACTTGTGCTTCCTCGGCATTCCACGTATCGGCGGTTCCAGATTCTTCGGTAGGCAACACATGTTCGGTCCATGTGATGGCTCCATCGACCGTCTTGTACATCGAATATCCAGTGCCGTCGCATCCAATTTGTCCTCGGTAGAAATTCCCGTTGTCTGCGCCAATCAAGTGCGCTGAGAGCCCTCCGCTTTGACAATCGACAGGGGCACCAGGAAGCTCAGGCCCCCATGTTAGTCCACCGTCTTGACTTGCAGAACAAAGCGGTGAAGGGTAGTTACCGTTGATACAGAACACCCACAATGTTTCATGGAGAATGCCTCCATAAGGTGAGGAGGCAATGGTTTGGTGGTCTTGAACAGAATATCCTGTTGCAACCGACGGGCCAACCCAAGACGCCCCTTCATCATCGGTCCATTCAACGGTCATTCCCCCGAGTGCATGCATGTCAAATTTCATAATGCGATCTGTCCATGGGTCGACGTAGACATACGGGTCGTTTGAATTGACAACAGGTGGGAAGGCGCCGTAAATGTCTTGGCAACTGAAGTCGGATAAGCTTGTCATTTCAATCATGTTGGTGCATTGGACAATTGCGGTTGAACCGCCATTTCCGTTTCCATAACTCGTGAAGTAGATGTTATCGGTTGAGGTAATTCCCATGGTTGGTTCAAAGGTTGAATATCCTGTTGCATAATAGGTCCCTTGGCTGTAGAATGGAATGTTTGTACCTCCAAGTGCTGAGGTATTGTTCATGGCGTTCACACCACCTGGGTAATGGTACCACGTGCCGCTGCTCGAACCTTGTTCAAAATCAAAGAATCCACTTGTTTCTTCAACGGCACCTTCGGCCGCATCTGAGCCAAAACAGCCCGCCAACGGCATAAGTGCGATCAAGGCAGTCAAAAGGAAAGCAACCGGTCTTGACCTCACAGTGAATCACCTCGTTGGAACAGGTCTGCACCGATGAGAGGTAACAGCACACTCGCATCTCCTTCGACGCAGATATTAGGAGCTTCTGGTCGCATTTTACCCCAAGAAATTGCTTCTCGCAGCCGTGCTCCAGATAAACTCCCATCGTGCTCAGGAGCAGTTGTAATGTAAACAGCCGCATCGAGTCCACCGCGGTATTGGTTCCACCAAATCACGTGATGCTTTGAGATTCCACCACCGACCATTAACGCATTTGAGACTTCTACATCCCATGTTAAATCACTCATAACTTGTTCATCAGCAAGTGTATCGATGTGGAAATCACGGTGCTTTTGTCGAAGCATGAAGAGTTGTGCTCCTATTGAACCATCGGTAATTCCGGGAATCACGACCGGAATTTGATGCTTGTAAGCCCAATAAATCAGCGAGTCGGGAGTACCGATACGCTTGCCAAGTTCCCAAACCAAGTGTATTGAGCCAAAACCAAGCCAAGCATCAGCACCGGTTTTTCCAGTTTCCTTGAGTCGGTCTTGGTACATCTGTTCGAGAACAGGAGTGAGGACGTCTTCGATGATCTCGCCGTATGACGAATTCGGTACGATAACATTGCCAAGTCGCATAAGGGAATGCTCACCAAGTTCAATATCATCCAACTCAAAAGCACCATGATAGTAGTGCTTGTGTGACCGAGCAATATCGTGGTCAAGCATACCGCATGTGGTTGAAACGACGTTAAAGATCTGTTGTTTAAGCGATTCAACGAAGAATCCACGGGTTCCAGTTGCACACAAGCAGGCCGGGAAAGACAGCCAATTGCACACTTTGGACGCATCCCCTCCAACGGCATCGACCTGCCTCTTCATGTCCAAGAGGATATCTCGAGCAGTAGCCAACTTCGTTGCCGTAAACCCGCCAGCATTTGCCATTTGGTCAAGTAATGATCGAGGTGTTGAGATGTCCGAAAATGCGTAGTCGACGACGGGGACATCAAAATCATCTGGTTGAATCGCCATGTGTTGTCCATCCCTCCCCTCTTCAAGAACTTGCCCTTACGGTCTTCCACACCCGTAGGGTGTGCAGTTTCACAAGCGCTGTTCCAACTCAAACACCCGGTCTCGAAGCCTTGCAGCCTCTTCGAAATCGAGGTTTTTGGCAGCTTCTTTCATCGCTGAGCGCAAATCGGCAAGTAAATCCTGAATTTGCGAGGGTTCAAGTCCCGAAAGCACATCATCTGGCTCATCATATGTCAATTGAACTTTTGATTTTTCAATTGAATTATGAGCCTTTATTCCGGAGGAACCATCCTGTCCATCGCCTGAAGCCCATGCGCCCGCTCCAAGGTTGAGTTTTTGAGCCCAATCGCCTTCCTTTCGTCCGCCTTTTTTGGCAATAAGCCGACGAGTGCCGTCTTTGGAGGTTGAGGTTCCGGCAATGAGGTCATCAACATCAGAGTTCATTTTAGGTAGGGCCTTTTCGATTGTTTTTGGAACGACACCGTTTGCTTCATTCGACGCCTGTTGTCGCTCTCTTCTCTCCAATGTTTGCTGGATGGATGCACGCATAGCAGGAGACATACTGTCTGCGTAGAGCAAGACATGCCCGTTGACGTTACGAGCAGCACGGCCAATAGTTTGCAATAAACTTCGTTCATTCCTCAAAAATCCTTGGCGGTCGGCATCGAAAATAGCAACCAGACTGACTTCTGGTATGTCGAGCCCCTCACGCAACAGATTGATTCCTACAATAACATCAATATGGCCTATGCGCAACGCATTGATGATTTCAGTTCGCTCAATGGTGTCGATTTCAGAGTGGAGGTAATGCGCCTTTACACCCATTTGGTTGAGGTATTGCGAGACTTCTTCTGCGAATTTAATGGTCAAGACGGTCACCAGTGTACGCTCTCCACGGTTTATTCGAATATTTATTTCAGACAATAAATCTGCTACTTGGCCGCTTGTGGGTCGTACTTCGATTTCCGGGTCAAGAAGACCGGTTGGACGGATTTCCATCTTCGCAATACCATCGATGTGCTGGACCATGTGATACAGGCTTTCACTGTCAGGATGTTTCTTGTCTCGATCTGCTTGTCCTGCGCCACCGCCAGATTTGGCATGAAGGAGCCCGTTTGGTAATGATTGGCCCGTGATTTCGCACAAGTGTCGCAATTCTCTTTCTCCTGGGGTTGCGGAGACATAGACCATTTGCGGGATGAGCTTTTGGAATTCAGGAATTTTCAAGGGTCGGTTATCGGCAGCAGTAGGCAGTCGAAACCCGTGCTCGATGAGACTTTCTTTTCGTGACCGATCACCAAAATACATTCCGCCAACTTGCGGAAGGGTGACGTGAGATTCATCCATTATCACGAGGAACTTGTCAGGGTTGCCATGAAATTGCTTCGCACATGCAGCAAAGAAATCCAGAAGGCAGTATGGACGCTGTCCTCGTTCTCGGCCGTCGAAATGTAAGGAGTAGTTCTCCATTGATTGACAATGACCAATTTCACGTATCATTTCCAAGTCATAGCGTGTTCTCTGCTCAATGCGATGCCGTTCAAGTTCATGGCCGAGGCTTGAATAGTGGGCAATGCGATCGTCCAGTTCATCTTCAATCGAGCCTAAAGCCGCCTCATAACGCTCTGGACTGGTCATGAAAAATTCCTTCGGATGAATCCACGCCTCATCAAGCGTATCGAGGACTTCCCAGGTCACTGGGTCACAAACTTGAATTTTAGTCACGCCATCAAAGTCGAATTGGATACGCAACGGGTCGTCTCTACTCGGCATCCACACATCGAGGACTTCGCCTCGCAATCTGCATTCACCTCTCGATAAATCCAAGGTTGTACGTTTGTATTGAAGAACGATGAGTTCTCGAAGTAAATCGCTTGTTTCGATGTGTTGGCCGACATGTACCCGAACGTGATATTCAAGAAACGTCTCCGGTGGGTTAAGTCCGTAGATGCAGGATACTGATGAAACAATGACGCAGTCCGGGCGAGTCACGAGAGAGGCAACTGCTGCAAACCGTTCTTGCTCGATACGTTCGTTGATTGACAGCTCTTTGTCGATGTACAAGTCACGCTTTGCGAGATACGCCTCGGGCTGATAGTAGTCGTAGTGGGAGACAAAATAATCCACAGCATTTTCTGGGAAATACCCAGCCATTTCTTGATACAGTTGCCTTGCAAGTGTCTTGTTGTGGCTGATGATGAGCGTCGGGATGTTGAGGTGCTGAATCACTTGCGCCATTGCGTACGTCTTTCCACTGCCCGTTACGCCAAGTAGAACCGACCTTTCTTGTCCATTTTCCAATTGAGAAATCAATTTTTCAATTGCTTTTGGCTGGTCTCCGGAGGGTTGAAATTTCGAATGAAGGTTTAATCGCTTTTTATCAGGGTGAAGGTGCTCTAAAGCAGCGCCTTCCAGCGCTCGAGAAAGGTCGAATGGGTCTCGTTCAGTAAGATCTCCAAGACCGACATCGATGTTCGCCTTTTCCTCAAAAGCCCCGTCATCGTCCCATTGTTCGACCATGACCTCACCTGTATTGTTGTTAATTGCCAAGGGGCTTTGAACTCTTACATTAAGGCAGATAGAGTCCACCGTTCACGTGAAGTATGGCTCCAGTGATGTATTTCGAGTCATTACTGACCAAAAACGAGATTGTTGAAGCCATATCTTCTGGAGTCCCGATGCGTTTGAGTGGCACTTGTTCTTCCCTTTGGACACGCTTCTCTTTTGAATCGCCTGCAAGGATTGCCGTATCAACAAATCCTGGGGCCAACACGTTGACTCTTTTTCCTTCTGGGCCTACTGCTTGGGCAAGCGACCGTGCCCATGTGGACAAGGCTGCTTTCGAAGCGGAGTAATCCGCTCCGTGGGGCGAACCTCTCGTTCCAAGTTGAGACCCTACAACGACCATACGAGCATTGGATGTAAGATGGGGTTGAACGGCTTTCCATACGGCCACAGCTCCCTCGAAATTTGTGGACATGGTTTGGCGTAGAGTTTGAAGTGAGAGTTTGTCGGCAGCGACTCTTTCGTATGAACCGTGGTTGAGAATCAAGACATCGATGCCGCGAGCCATCCATGGGTGAATGCCGAGTAATCCTACTTCACCGCCATCAGCACAATCCACCTTCACGGCCAGAGCATCGTTTCCGGCTGAACGAATATCCGCTACCACCATTTCTGCAGGCTTTGACGAGGTGTTGTAGGTAAGCAACACATCATAGCCGTCTTCAGCGAGTCGTTTCGAGGTGGCAGCACCGATGCCGCGACCTCCACCGGTGATGAGCGCAACTGGACGGGACATGTCCAGCCCTGACGCCCAAACCTCATCAAACCTCCATTTGCGAGTAAACGAGAACTAAGACTTAAGTTTCTCTAATTCAGTCGGATTAACTACGACTCCCTCACTGAGTTTTGAGCGGACGTATTTGACGACCCGACGGCTTTTTTCTATTTTTTCGGCATCTCTTTTTGCGAGGTTGCGCATGGGCATGAACATCCGATGATTTTTGTTAAAATGCTCTTTGTTGATCTCAAGGAAATCCCAGTACATGTCCGAGATGGGGCACGACTTTTTGTGGTGAAGCGAACAATCCCCACAGTAGTCACCCATTTTCTTGATGTAGGGGGTGCCGCACACATACGGCTTTGTCGTCATGACTTCACCAACGGCATAGGTTCCCATTGCCAAGACATTGGGTTCAACGACCCAATCGTAGGCATCAGTAAACATGGCCCAGAACCAATCGGTGAGTTCGCGTGGATTCACTCCGAGCAGGGTCCCAATGTTAGCGAGCACCATGAGCCGTGGGATATGGTGTGTGTACCCCGTTTCTACGACTTGCTCTACAGCCGAATCAAGACACAACATACCACTTTTCGCCCCCCAGAACGCTTTCGGTAGCGGATATTTTGCTTCAAGTACATTCATTGTACTGCGCGGTTGGGCCCATTCACCTTCCCATCCTGCACCCGGGCGGACAAACGCCGCATCTTCTGGAACTTCGGATTGAAAACCGTCTGTTTGGGTATGAACGTGACGAACAAATTCTCTCCATCCAAGGATTTGTCGAACAAAGCCTTCCTTGGAATGAAGGGGGATGTCAAGGGCAATTGCCTCATTGACGACCGTTTTTGCTTGCAAGCGATTGAGATTGAGCAGTGATGAGATGGTGGTATGAAACAGAGTCGTGTGTTCAATCGTCATCGCATCCTCATAGGGTCCGAACCAAAACATGACCGTCGACTTCGCCCAATTCCACAACGCTTCAGCGTGTTCATCTGTGGATGGAAGTGATTCGATCCGTAGCACTCCGGGATGATGGTTGAATTGTTGTTCAATCATTTGAACAACTTCCTGCGTCACTGCATTTGGTTCAAAGGATGGCAATGCAGGTAATTCAACGGCTCCGTCCCACGGTAAACGGTTTTGGCTGTCGTACGACCAATCTCCTCCAACCGGCTTTAGGTTTTCATCAACAAGGATCTTCTTTTTCTTACGGATGTATCGGTAAAATTTGTCCATTCTCCACGGCGGTTTATCGCCAACTGCGTCGATGAAGTCCGATGTCGAAGTCATCCAGCCCGTGTGTGGAAGCGATTGGATGACACCATCGTCTTCCAAGGCAGTAAACGAGGTGCGAATTCCATATTCTGCAGGTTCAGTCACCGTTATTGGTCCGAGTTTCACCGACAGGTTTCTGAGAACATCAGCATAAGAATCGATACTGAACTCATACCGTATCTCAAACCCTCGCTTCTTCATTTCAAGGGCGTAATGACGTTGATTTGAAAGCACCAAAGCCAATTTTTGCTTGTGGTAAGGCAGTTGACGGGTTTTCCATGTAGTTTCAATGAATAAGAGCCCTGTTTTTTCAGGATTGATGTCCTTGGGTAGCAACTGCTCATGCAATTGATCGAACAGTACCAAATGCCAGGATTCAACGCTTGGAGCATCATTGCCGAGCATATCCATGAATACTGACATGCCCACACATTCTCCGAATTGCTTTTGAACGGTTGTCACACATCATGAAGAACGCAAGAAAATATTCCGTAACGGCGTCAATAATTTATATCAAAACATCATGTTAAACCCATGTCGCTCAGGGAAAATTTCTATTCCTTATCCGAAAGTTCACGGTTCCAGAATGCGATATTGGCCTTGATTGTACTAAACGCAATTACAATTGGAATTGAGACATTTAGTTGGCCAGAAAAAATCGAATGGGGGTTAAAAGCTCTTGATTCGGTCATTCTTTGGGTCTTTATTTTAGAGATTTTTATCCGGTGTTATGGCAACGGTTGGAAGTTCTTCACAGACTCGTGGAATAACTTCGATTTTGCCATCATACTCTTTTCGGTTGCTCCATCGACAGGTCCGCTGAGTGTTCTCCGTGTATTCAGAGTGTTTCGTGCGTTGCGTTTGGTGTCGAGTATGCCTGAAATGCAACGTATGGTTGAAGCATTGCTACGTTCCTTACGCGGCATCATGGCGATCAGTTGGCTGTTGGTCATCGTCATGTATGTCTATTCGGTAATGGGGACAATGTTGTTCCGAGACGGAGGTGAATTTGGGGAGATGTACTTTGGTAGTCTCGGCTTATCCTTGTATTCATTGTTCCAAATCATGACTTTGGAATCATGGTCAAACGGTGTTGCAAGAATGATTATTGAAGAGCAAGGTTGGTGGGCAGCGATATTTTTCATCACCTACATCATAAGTACTTCATTCACATTCCTGAACATGTTCATCGCCGTATTCACCAACACGATGGCGGCAATCGATATTGAAGATGAAGATCATGAAGGTTTCTCGAGAATACTCACAGAACTCAAAGCAGAAATTGGTGAATTAAAGGAACTTCTTTCACATCCTCCAGGAATTGAGAACGCCGAGGAATAAATTTTCAAAACCGAATATGAACGCCCTCTTGTTCGAGTAGGCGACGCTTTTCTTCAATTCCGCCAGAACCACTGTAGCCTCCTAACCCACCATCTGAGCGAATCACTCTGTGGCACGGTATCACGACAATGTACGGGTTTTTCCCACAAGCATTTGCTACCGCTCGAATGGATTGCGGTCGGCCAATTTGGGCAGCGAGTTGTTTGTAAGTTCGAACCTCGCCTCTTGGTATCTCTTTCAGAGCGTTCCATACAAGGAGTTGAAACGGCGTACCTATGAGGGGGGGGTGCTCAACCATGGAATCAATTTTTGATTGGTGCAATATAAAAGCGCTGTCACATAATTTTAGCCATCGGCCACGGAGGAAAGGTTGGTTCACATAAGGGAGTAGCCTGCCCTCGGTTTGACTTCAAACGCCTTTTGGACCACTCAACAACAATCGCTGCTCATTCTCCTTTGAGGAATTGTGACAGTTGGGGGGGTTGCCAACCTTCCGGCTTGAGCACTTTTCCATCCTCGCGCCGGATGACTTTGCCGTCAACCAATTTAGCCATGTTTGAGCGGTGAACTTCATTGAAAGCATCGTCGTAGATGTTTTGCATGCCGTGATTGATGATTGTTCCAGCGAGTATGTATCCAATGTC
>DAXG01000025.1:28039-35789 GCA_002506275.1 Euryarchaeota archaeon UBA259
TTTAATGCGCAGTTCAATCATCTCTTTGGAACCGAGCCCTGGTGTATCGAGTTTTGGGATTTCAAAGGCTTCGTTGAATTCAAGCAGGGATTTTACCAGAGGGTTCATGATTCAAGGTGAGCGGTTAAAGCACATCAACCTTGCATAGGCGCAGCATGGTAAAAAGAGACGACCTCGGTTCTTTGAGGTGATTTAGTCCATCATGAGTTCTGAGTTTGACTCCAACATAAATCCGATAATGACTGCCAGAAGAAGAACCCAACCAGTCAACATCGACGCACGAAACAGAACCGTTTGAAAATCTTCAAACTTGTCTTTCGCCAAAACCACCCAAATGTTCAGTGTTGCCATCAAACCTGCTGCTGCAAGAAACCATAGTCCATCCATGGGGTCGGAGAACGCAAAACATCCAAACCATAGAAGCGTGAGTTGTATTGTTGTACGTGTCGTAGCCGCTTCGCCAAATTTGGATGGGAACGAATGAATATCGCTTGCTTTGTCACTTTCAACATCCATTCGTGCGTAGTTGATATCGAAAGCTGCGATCCATATAGCAACTCCAAGAGAAATTGGAAGAATCGTTTGCGCCCACAAGAACTCGGTTCTATTTTCAAACACCCCAGTAATCGCCGCCCATCCGTGGACATCTGCAGCAATCGCAACCCAGGCGCCTGCAGGTGCCAAGCCTAAACACAGGCCAAGCCAAAAATGACACATCCAAGTGAATCTCTTCATGTACGGATAGATGACAAAGGCAAGAACAGGAAGCCACGCCATCATGAGAGCTACAGTATTGAGCATTCCAGCTCCCAACAAGAGCATGACCAGAAATGTACCTGCCAATGTCCAAGCAGTTCGCAAACTCATTTCACCGGATGCCAAATGGCGGTTTTGAGTTCGAGGATTTGCAGCATCAATCTCTCGGTCAATGATTCGATTAAGAGCCATAGCAAGCCCACGAGCACCAATGGCGGCGACAAGTATCCAGAGCAGGTCAACCCCGGAGCCAGTGTTGAATTGATTCGCCGCAATAAAATAGCCAATGAGGACAAACGGAAGGGAGAACAATGTGTGTTCGATTTTGATGAAGGACAGAATTTGTTTGACATCCATCACTCTGTTCCCCCAAAGGAGAGGTGGGGGGGCCACTCATATGATTCTAATTCAGGATGTTGTGCCACCTTTTCCAATGTTTCAGGAGAATGCAAAGTAATTGACGGCCATCTTCGAACGCCGTGCTCGACCGACGGGATTGGCGTCGTAGCATCCCAGCATAGCCGCTGCCGGTCGTTATCGAACGTAAGTCCACGCCCTACATCGAAGCGCGATGTCAGTTGCCACAACAATCGTCGGCGAGCTTTTTCGCAATGCAAGTCCAAGTCATCGTTGGTGATAAACAACCACCGGAGTGAGGTGTCCGAATCCAATTGCCAAATTGATTTTCTTAATTCGAAAATCTGCTCTCTTCTCTTTGTTTCCGCACCGTCGTTCGATTCTTCTTGTCCGTCTCGAGGCGTTGGAGATTTTTCGATGTTGGTCGTTACGACCATGATGCTGTCACGAAGCATTCGAGCATCGGAAACATCGTCCATCTTGAGCACCTCTTCGATCTTCGAGAAACCTGGGGCATCTCCGTTGCCCTGCCGCCATTCAGGCGTTGGCTGAGAATACGAGCCTTCGAGCGGTTCTGAGTCCGATCGTGGGTCTCGCTTTGCAAGTGTTGTTGCATCAATGAGCAATTTACTGTGGACGTTTTCGTAAGGACTTGCAGCCTCAAGAGAATCCGCAACCATGCCTTCAAGCACGAGAACATCGGTTGCGATGTCCACCTTTGAATTCATAGCATCAAGCAATGCATCCAAGTCTTTCGGGTCTTGATGTTCATCGATGGCAATGATGGTTTTCAGGAACATCATCTGTCCAGCACCGAGCAGACCCAGAGCAGTTTTTCGGCCTTGGCGAGGGTACCGCTGTTTGGATGCAACGATGGCCAGATTATGGAAACCGGTCTCCATCGGGAGGTGAACGCTTCGGACATCTCGGTGTTGGAAATTGAGTACGGGCGAGAATTGTCGTCCAATGGCCTCTCCGAGGTGCCCGTCTTCCATAGGAGGTAGTCCAACTATGGTCGCTGCAAGCACAGCATCTTTGCGGCAAGTGATGGCCGTCACGTGCATGACAGGATATTGTCCGGTAAGCGAGTAGAATCCAAAGTGGTCTCCAAACGGTCCTTCAAGGCGAGTTTCACCGGGGATACAATATCCTTCAATAACGATGTCAGCCTCAGCAGGGACCATCAAATCTTGGGTGAGTGCTTTGGTAATAGGGAGTGATTTTCTTCCAAGAATACCAGCGAATTGATACTCACTGAGGTTATCAGGCAAAGGAGAGATAGCAGAAAAAATGAGTTCTGGTGGTCCACCCATGCAGATGGCTACCGGCATTCGCCCGTCGCCACCGGCTTCTTTGATCGCAGCCGCATGGTCTGCAGCGTGCTTATGGATTTGCCAATGAAGTCCGATTTCTTTCGGCCCGAAGACTTGAGCTCGGTACATTCCCAAGTTATGTTCGCCATTTTTCGGATTCTTGGTCACGACCAGTGGAAGCGTAACAAACGGCCCTCCGTCTTTTGGCCACGTGGTCGGAATGGGTAAGCGAGTTAGGTCGAGTGGCAGTTCAACCCTCTGGCAATTTCCCTTACGCTTCTTGCGCGGAGGCATTGCAAGGGCGTCACGAATAAGTGGCAGACCTTTCCATGGTTTGCGCATGTACAGTCCGATGTCCGGTTTCATCATGGCAACCATACGGTCACCAATCTCCGTTTCGTGGGTTGCTCCCAGGGCACGAAGGGTTCGGTCTTGTCCACCAAACAGATTCATGGCCAATGGTATCTCACTGATGGTTCCATCTGGTAGCCTTGGTTTTTCGAAAAGCACTGCCGGCCCGTCGTTTTTCACCAACAGGTCAGCAATCGCACCCGCTTCGAACTGAACGTCAACAGGACGGGATATACGGAGAAGTTCTCCGCCTTGGTCGAGATGTTCGAGCCACCGCTTGGAAGTACGCCACGCCACGACCATGCGTGGCAGAACCTCCCTTTGAACCGTCGTATTCATTCATACGCCAAGTGTGATGAAAAGAATACATGTATTGAAAACCTCGACCGATTAACAGTCACTATGAGGACGGCAACCATCGTACTGCTTTTTCTGTTCGCCAGTATGAGTTCAGCATCAGCAGAAATCACAACGCAAGACGACGTCATCGTGACCGTGGACAGTACGAATCTGAGGTTTAGCCCGTCTGAAGTCACGGTACAAGAGGGGCAAGCTGTTCGTTTTGTATGGAGCGGCCAAGCCCTGGGTCACAATGCCGTGGCTGATGATGGATTGTTTGATTCGGGAGAACCGGAGCGCGATGTTGACTATCGCTTTGTTTTCGAGATTGGGACTGCGGGTGAGCACCAGTTTGTTTGTGAACCTCATGAAGCAGCAGGGATGATTGGAACAGTTACCGTCGAGGCTGCGCCGGCCGTTGTTATTGAAGACGAATCCGAGCCAGAGACCGTCGAAACGCCGGCGGTATCTCTACTCGCCTCTCTTTCCATACTGGCTTTGGTAGCGGTCATGCGCCGTCCGTTGGAAGAGTGAACAACCGTTTTCTTCATGGACTTGATACTACAGTTGAGGTACATGGCGGAGGCTGAGCAGATGCTTGATGTCCTGGTGATAGGAGCCGGTCCGGGGGGTGGCTCTGCTGCACTGCATGCTGCTCGTGCTGGACTGTCGACGCTTATTGTCGAAGCCGACCCTGAAGTTGGCACTCCTGTGCACTGTGGTGAATGTCTAAGTCAATTGGCGGTGGACAATCTCGACCTCGAAATTCCAGATCATGTCAAGGCCCTCGATGTCAAAGGCATCCGTGTCATCTTCCCGGATGGAACTGAAAAACTTCTCACTGAGAAAGGATACGTGCTTGAGAAGCACCTTTTCGAACGCTGGCTGTGTGATGAAGCCATCAAAGAAGGGGCGGAACTTCATCTGCACCATCGCGTCACTTCGATGGAACGAGTCTTCAACAGTGAAAATCAATTTTCCTATTGGGAAATTGGCGGAAAGGGCGAACAATTCCCGTTGCGATGCAAATCTGTAATCGACGCCTCTGGCGTTTCGGGAGCAGCCTCGAAATTACTCGATATGGGAACGGAAGTGGAAGTGATTGCTGGGTTCCAGTACGAGGTGCTCGATGTTGAGAACGACGGCTATCTGGATTTTTATCTGTGGCCGAAATATTCTCCTCACGGTTATGTATGGATGATTCCTAAAAAGGGGGGAAGAGCAAACGTAGGCTTGGTTACAACCGATAAGAAAGGTGCCATTAAGTACTTGAATTCGTTTATCCAAGACACCTATTTGGATGGTAAACCGACCGTCAACCCTCCATGGCGTGCTGAAGGAATCAAGGTTCGACCGTTTGGAGGCACGATCCCAATTTCTGGACCACGCTCAGTCACTGTAGGTGATGGCCTAATCTTGGTTGGAGATGCTGCAGGCTTTACTTCTCCGCTGTTTGAAGGCGGCTCTCATCTTGCATTGTGGTCCGGTCGACAAGCTGCCCAAACAATTGCTAAAACCATCAAAGCAGACGCCATTCTCTCCAAGCAACACTTGATGAAGTACGAGATTGAGTGGAAGAAAGCATTCCCTCCTTACTCAAAAATCCTCAAAGGTAAGACTGCGTTGTATGAACTCACCGATGATGAAATGTCACTGATGGCTCGTTGTTTGCCGGAAGAACTTGGCAACATGTCTGCGCTGCAAAAGGTAGGCATTGGGCTCAAAATTCTGGTTCGTAAACCGATGTTGTTTACCAAGAGCGTCATTCATGTTCTGCTTTCATTTGGATACTCGAGAGCGAAGTTCTTTGGCTGGTAATGTTCGTCTAAACCGACGGACCATCGCGCAACCTCCTTGAAGGAGCATCACGACCAAGACCCATGTGGGGTGTGACAATGTGGCTGGCATTGCTGGCTGCTGCAACGTTGCTGTTGCGCCCATTCCTACATCAACAATCCAAAGCAGGCTCATTGGCTTGCCATATTTTGATGGCACTGCCCTTTTTCGCATTGGCAAGTCGTTTCCTTGCCAACGATACCTCGTACGCTCATGTGGTCTCGTACGGCGGTGAGGCCCTTCCACTCAAATATCGATTTGCTGCAACATGGGCAGCCCGAGAAGGGCCGCTTCTTTTGTGGGTGATGTGGATGACTGCTTTGGCGTTTGTTTGGCGCGGACGAATGCCGGGTGAAAGCGATGAGTTCACTCATGCGACACGACTTCGCTTGGTATACGGATTCAACCTTCTCTTGTTGCTCTTGGCTTGGAACTTAGACCCGTTTAAGGCAAGCACAGGTAACGGTGTAGGACAAGGGCTGAACGAGCTTCTCCAGACCGACCTCATGGTGATCCACCCACCGTTGATTTTCCTTGCGTATTCGCTGTGCTTGCACATCAGTGCCGTTGCGCTCTCCTCGATGTTTGGCAATCCCGCCGGCATTCAACAGCGCATGCTGCACATTGTTCGTCCGGGTTTGTTTGTCTCGACACTCGGTATCGGATTGGGTGGTCTGTGGGCATACCTCATCCTCGATTGGGGTGGATACTGGGCTTGGGACCCTGTCGAGACAGGCTCGTTGTTACCTTGGCTGGCACTCGTTCTCATGTCACACTTGAGGACACGCCCGGGCAAGACATCCGATACGACCTGGATTGGAGCCGGATTAGCAGCGGGAGGACTTGCATTGTTCGCTACACTTGTGACTCGTGCCGGAGGCGTATGGGCATCTTCGGTGCATACCTTCGTAACAAATTCTGAAGGAACTGCGCCAACTGATGCCTTTTCTCGCATGCTTGTTCTGAAAAGCGATTCGACTGCGGGGGTTGAGGTCATGACCTACTTGATTGTCCTCTTGCTGTTCATGGGCTTCTGGCTTCAACTTCAACGACGAACTTCGCTTCATTGGAAACCGTCTTCTCGTTCTCAATGGTTGTTCGCTTTACCGTTCATGGGCGTCGTGAGCGCGCTTGTTTTACGCACATACCTCGAACAAACATGCGACTCAGAACTCTTCTCGACCTGCTCTTCTTCTTTTGATCCCACGCTCTATGCATACCTTCCAAGCGTCGTGTTTGCCTCGATTATCTTAGCACCCTTAGCCGTTGAAACATTGAGTTCATCTTCTCCTTTGACGCCTTCTGATGAGGGGTGGAGTTATTCAGGACTGTTTTCGAGTGAAGAAACCGACCGTTCATTTCTTCAATTGCCTCTACTGATTGGCATTTCATTGTTGATTTTCTCTTCCACTGACAACTATCTCTACACCACTTTCTTCGTGGTGTTGTTCGCGCCGTTGTTCTACTCCGAAGACGCTACGAAGGAATGGGCGATTGGCTCCGCCGGTGTTGCTCTGGGACTTGCAGGTGCATGGTCGGGGATGATCGATGTGTTCCCTGCCGCTCTCATCATGCTCTTCTTCATCCTTCCTTGGCTGGTAGCGCCAGAGAACGAACAGCGTTCTACATTCTCCTTTTTGGACCGCAAGAGTCAGCAAAAGATAGCGCTGTGGTCATCGGTTATGGTCGTTGGAACCTACCTCATACTCACTTTAGTTCTGCTTCTATCAAGTATTGATTCCATTAATTTCGAAGGCCATGAATTGTACGGTACCCCGTTCATCATGGCTATTGCAGGTGCGATGTTTTTGTACACCAATCGCCGACATGAAGCTCGCCGTAATGCCCTGCTTTTGGTGACTACTTTGGTACTCTCAGTGGTTCTTGCTTTGTGGCAACCTACTGCGTTTGGCATGGATTCGAGCACGGCAATGTCTTCGCTCGTTGTTCGAGGAGTCCTTGCATGGCTCACTTTGCCGATTGTCCTTCTCGTCATCGTTCCTATGGTGAAGGAAGTCGTTGTGACCCAAGGTATCAACCGTACACGAGAGCCTTGGTGGCGCAGAATCCCGCTCGGTGCTCATATGGTTCACCTCGGTCTTCTCCTGCTTCTTTTGGGCCACGTCTATACGACCGTACTGGTCGACCGAGGTGATGCAAGCCATCGTGTTACTCTGGTAAAGGGTGAAACGGTTATTCACGGTGACTATGGCTACCAATTCACTGGATTACGCCTAACATCCGAAGACCTTGAGGTTGGAGATGGATATGTTGGAATTCAAATCGATGTTTACGAACTTGAAGGCGGAGAGATTGGTGAACAGATAGGTTCGGTTGAACCCGGTATGATGCGGTTTGACACAACGACGGACTCGGGCTTTATTTTACAATCAAGGTCGCGCTCTGAAGTGGATACACTCACGCGTTGGAGCGGAGATATCGTGTTTATTTTTGATGGCAGTCAAGCCAACGGTTTGATGCAGCAAACCGCTCAAAACGGTTCTGAATCTATTGAACTTGTACGGGTTACCGTTTATGATTTACCAGCATCTCATTTGGTATGGCTCGGCTGGACCACGATGCTGTTTGGAATGGGAATGATTGTTTTGGGTGATATCCGTAAAAACGGGGGACTGAGTCGGCATAAACTCGTCTCAGACCAGGAAGAGTGAACAACACCTCCGCCAATGCAATTATCAAGGGGGCGACGGTCGCCGGACTACCCGAAAGGGAGGTAATACTATGGAAGACGGAACTATTGTCCACGTTGATTATGAACTCTACAACAATGAAACAGG
>DAXG01000048.1 GCA_002506275.1 Euryarchaeota archaeon UBA259
ATGTCTTGAGCCAACCAGACCGTGTTGTTCGTTGGGCTTGTTGCCCACAGCTCAGCACCATTTCCATCGTCCGCTTTGAAGTACAGTTTACCATCGAACTCCGTGAAACCACTTGGAGCCCCAAAACTGGAACTCGATTGGAAGTTCGTAACCGGCCATGAGGAACCGTTGGTTGATTCATATGCCCACAATTCAAAGTGAGTGCCCGAGGTGGCTTGCAAGTAGACTCGGGTGCCGAAAATCACGAGTTCATTGGGCGAACTACCGGCAGACCCTGTGCGAATATCAGCTGCAAGCCAGGCCGAATTATTGGTCGTCTCATAAGCATACAACTCAGTTCCGTGGGTCGAGCCAGCGTTGGCAGACATGTAGATCGTTGTTCCCATCGCAACAAGATGTTCCGGGCTCGAAGAGAGAGGTCCGGGATTGATATCGTTCACCATGAAGGTGGTATTTGTGTTTGTGTCGTGCTTCCACAATTCGATTCCAGTCACTCCAATCGCTGGTTGAGCTGCGAAATAGAGGTCCGAATTGACGGCAATCAGCGACGAAGGTTGGATGTCTGCTTCGACTTTCCACATGCTGAAATTAAGCGTCTCATAGGCCCAAAGGTCAAACAATCCAGTGCCCGTTGAACCAGCACTGTCTCGAGCACTAAAGAATACAGTCGTGTTGATAAGCGTGAAATCGCCAGGATAACTCGAGCCTCCGGGGAAAATCTCCCCAATTTGCCATGCTGTACCGTTCGATGGCTCAAAGACATACGGTTTGACGTTAAGGCTCGAATCTTGTCCTGCGAACATCAATTGTGGACCAATCGCATGCAACGAGAGAACACTCCCTGAATACACCAATGAAATGTTACCGTTTTCATAGGCCCAAATTCCGTTTGCACTGCCGTTGTTGGCCGTGAAGTACATGGTTGAGTTGATGGCAGCGAAGTTGGATGGATTACTGCTGCTGCCGCTGTTCATGTCTTCGACCATTTGCACATCAAAGAAGGAACAAATGAGTGTACGAAACAACACTTCTCCAGATTCAAGAATTCCGTTTTGAGCGATGCCACCGTTTCGACCGTTGTCCATGCCTTGCTCGAGTAGTTCTCCTGTTCCGTTGCACCCCATGCTCACTGGAGCGGCTGACAGTCGTGCTGCCATCATGGTCCCGGTCGAACTTCCATTTGCTCCGTCCGCTCCATCAGCACCATCTGCTCCGTCTTGACCGTTTTCGCCCTTGCAAACAAAGACAATGGAATCAACCTCGTTGTTCGATAAGGCATTGTCTCTGTTGTCGTCAACACCCGTTTCCACAATCGTTCCTCCATTCGGACAATTCACTCCACTGGGTTCATTACGAGTGACAATGAGGGAGGTGAGGCCGTTGTTTCCAGTCGCACCATCTGCTCCGTTCTCCCCATCTGCTCCGTTTTGCCCATCTGCTCCGTTCTGTCCATTGGCTCCGTCAGCACCATCTGTTCCGTTTACACCGTTGAGGCCGTCTGTCCCGTTGGCACCGTTGAGGCCACCCTGTCCAGTGAGGTCAATGTAGGTCCATGCGTTGTTTTGGCAGACTTGGAATGCCGACTCTGTGGCAATGAAAAAGATTTGATTGTTGATGCCTCCATCGCAAAATGGTAGTGCATCGGAAGTGGATACCAGATGGAAACTCGAACCATCGGTTCCGTTTGTGCCCGCAATGCCACTTTCACCCGATGCTCCTTGTTTACCTTCTGCATTGGATATGGAATAGAGAGAAAACGGCACTAAAACCAGCAGAGTAACCAGCATTATGGCGGAAATTGAGGATTGGGTCAACATCTGTGGAGCGGTTTTCACCGGTGTTTCAAACGGCTCATCCAGCGCCGGAAGTATCTTTTCTGTGTGCGCCGATTCAGTTCGAATCGAATCCGATATAGTTTGGCCTGTTGCTTCGGTTACTGCTTGCGCCGCTTCTTCAGAACGATAGGTTGCAATTTGCTCACTTGTCCATCCCTGTTCGGTGAGTTGTTCATCAGTCCACATAAATTTTAATTTCTTGAATCCTTATATGCTCTTTTTGGTACATCGATTTGACAAAATACGCAACACAAGGACTCAGTCGTTTGAGATGACGGCGAAACAGAAACGGATTTTGGCATAGTTGGAACACTCTTTGTTCATTATTATTCTTCTATTGGGAATTATTATTAGGGGTCGGCCCCTCATTTTTGGCATGGGACAGATCATTTCCTTTAGCGTCGACAGCACTTTTGCAGACGGTCTTGATGACTTGATAGCCAAATCGGGTTACCAGAACCGGAGCAAATTTTTACGTGATGCAGCACTGAAGTTCGGAGAAATTCAACAACGAGGTGAACTCGCCGACATGGAAAAAGATGAGATGGTGGAAGGTCATCTTGTTATTTACTATCAGCACGGTATTGAGCATAAGTTGTTGGAAATCCGCCATTCTCACAGCCTCAACGTTACCTCTTACAGTCACAGCTGCTTACCCCACAGCCATACATGCGTTGATGTCTTGCATGCTATTGGAAATGCGGAGCAGTTCCGTGAAACGATCGAGGAGCTGCAGAATATTTTGAACGTCGACAAAGTTTCTTTTGTATCTGCTCCGGTTCGAGATACTGGATGCTGTTGAACCTCTGTTCGAACTGCTCTTCTTCACGCCTTGCTTTTGTTCGACTGCGATTGTTGGAAAAGTCGACCGGCAACCAAGAAAACTGAAACGAAGATTGAGCCAAGCATCAGTTGTCCAATGAAGTCGTAGTCTGAGTCGACCATTCCACCGTTCAAAATCAACATGTCCAAAGAAAGTATTGTACCAATCAGGAGAAGTGGGAATGAGGCAATAAGTGTGAGTGTGACTTGAGGTGGGGGTTCAATCTCACCACTGGAGTTGGAAGTTTTGTTCATTGGGTCATAGAAGTGAGCAAAGAGAACACCCAGCCCAGCACCCAACATGTCGCTTACCAAATCAGTGGCGGTGTTCACGTATCCGCCTTGGTCGATTGTCTGGAACATGGTCTTGCCAAAGAACTCGTACACTTCATAGGCAACTCCAATCGCTACGCCGAGTGAAAATGCAGTGAACGCCACAACTCGGGGTGACAGTTGCCAACCGTTGTGTTCTGACATTCTTCTCCAACCGAGAGACCACGCAATCGCAATGGCTGTGCTGTTCATACCGTGGACAAGCTTGTCCCACCAAGGGTGAACATGGTACATTCCATTCACACCATCTGCACACAGCCATTCACCGGGCTGCATTCCATCAAAGCAAAACGGTCCTGGACCACTGTCAGCAGCACCTAATGATCCGCCAATAAAGTGCAACATCGTTGCTGAATATGCAATCCATAACGGTAGAGCAGGGATTCTCACCCGGCCACTCCAGAGAATTGCAATGGCGATAAGAGCCATGACAACGCCTCCAAAATTGTATCCTGCCCATAGGTCCAACCCTCTTGCAAGGTTCCAAAAGGTGAGAATTATGCATGAAATGAGCCAAGCCATGAGGGGAGCTCGTTCAGGGATTCGAGCTTGTTGAACATCAGAGTTGTCCCCTTCCATATTCCGCCTGTCATGGACCTCTCTTATCATCATTAACCCGTTAAATGATTCGAGATGCCTAAAGTGTATCACTTCATCTTCACTCGGTTTTTGAAGTGAGTGCTTTTTCTACCGACTGCCATGATCCGCCGTTGTGGGCTTCAATCCCCGCTTTTCGAAGTATTTTGACTGCACGTCCGGAACGCATTCCGCTCATACAGCAGGTGACGATTGGCTTCTTTTGCTTTCTGAGGGTTGAAATTTTGGATTGGATTGAATCCAGAGGGATGTTGGTTGAATCTTTACCGTGAGCGTCCTTGAACTCCTTTGATGAACGAACATCAACAATGTAGGCGCCTTGGCTGAGTAACTCGCCGATTGACGGACCATTCTTTCCGAAGAGGTTTGCTAGGAATTTGAACACATCTCCACCTCAGGGATAAACGACAGGCATACCTGCATCTTTCCAACCGTTGATTCCAGTTTCAAGTTCCAGCAAATTCGTGAACCCCATGTCGAGGAGGGTTTGTGCTGCGTCTTGCGAGCGGTTTCCGCTTCGGCAGTAAAGCAGTATGAGTGCATCTTTGTCACTTGGAAGTTCACTTTCTCGACTTTCAAGTTCAGTGTGTGGAATGAGAGTGGCATTTTCAAGATGCCCGTCTTGTTCCCATTCGGCTTGCGTTCGCACGTCGAGAAGGAATCCATCGGGGTTGTCCTCAAGGGCATCGTCAAATGCACCAACACCGACTCTTTCCCACATCGTGGCATCGGATATACATCCTGAAAGTAAGACAATCATCAACAACGGTAACAGGCGCGACATGTCTCCTGCTCATGTATTGAGGTATTGGAATTTTGGTGTTCGGGACACAACATTTCAACTGCGACTAAACATACATGCAGGCTCAAATCATCGGACGTTTTCTCATTCATAGAATGTCGATTCAGAATCCGCCGGACTCGACAAAATTTCGCTGACTGATGGAGGGTTCTCCAGTTGAATATGCGGGCGTTCATCCAAAAATTTCTTGAAGTTATAAAGCGAGCGATTTAACGATGATTCAAGAGCTTCTTGTGTGATTTTGACATCCTTCGCATCATCTGTTGAGTTGTTGACACAGATGTAATTCGCTTGATTCACGATATCGTGAATATGCGATCCTGTAAACCCGAGAGGCATTCTCTTGATGAGTTTTGGAATGTCGATTCCCTCCTCGCATACATACGGTTTCAATTTCAGTTCTAAAATGCCTCTCAGTAAGGCATGGTCGGGGTAAGGATAATCCAGACGAACATCAAATCTTCCTGGCCGTGCGATAAGGGCCCAATCCATTTGTTCAGGGTGGTTGCTTGTAGCTACGGTAATTACGCCGTTGTTGCTGTTGATTCCATCCATGCAATTCAGGAGTGTTGAGAGACCTGCGCCACTTCCACCGGAGCCGCGTTGAGCAGTGATTCCCAGTGCGTCAATATCCTCTAAGATGAGGACCGTTGGAGCATATCTTCTCGCTGTTTCAAAAATCTCTTCCATGTTTCTGTGAAGCATTTTGTAGTTCGCAAACAGTACAGTACACTCAGATTTTGAGATCAAGGCGTCGATTGTTAATGATTTGCCAACACCGGGTGGGCCAGCAAGCATAATTCCTCGATTCGTCTCTACTCCTCGTTCTATCAGTCGCTCTGAATTGGAAAGAATGGCAAAAATGTTCTCTTCTAAAAGTTGCTTTTTGGAAGTCGATAGAATCATATCTTCAAAAGTCCGTCCTTTGGTATTGAGTTCCTTAATTGTTGCATCAAATTTCGAATTCTTGAGTAAGCCATGTTCCCTTTGATAGGCGTCAAAGTTTGAGAACACTTTTCGGACATAACTCTCTGCATATTCCCTCAAGTGTATATTCTCACTCGATGGCTCGATAGCGCTTCCAGTAGACTTCATTTTATTTCGGAAAAGCTCTAACCCCACATGAATCGAAAGTTTTGGTGCTTCGTACGGAGGATAGTATGATTGGACCACAATTCTCATTTCTTCCTTAGCAATTGGGCATTGGGGATTGTAAAAATAGATCGATGCGTCTTCACGGAATTTGTGTGATTCTCCTTTCCATTCGAACAATGACAATTCAGGTACCATTCTTTTGTTCCGTGCATAAGTCGTGACTTTTTTGTGGTGGTAGC
>DAXG01000046.1 GCA_002506275.1 Euryarchaeota archaeon UBA259
ATTTGGTCCATCCAAACCGAATCAGCTTCAGGCGTGAGGAGGTTGCTCATAACCCCTCCAGTGAGTGCTCCTATTGGTCACTTCCGCTTGTTTCCTGTCTCCTACGGGGACAAGCGAGGCCGCGAACGCTTCAAGAAGGCGAGCCGACTGGGTTACACGATACCATGATGCAAAACGGCAAGGTTCTTCGCACACGCCCATCGTTTGGAGTTCTCATTGTCCTCCCACTTTTACTGTCGTTAATTTCGCCGGTAGCCAATGCTAGTGTAGCACAGGAAGAGCCTGAAGGGGTGTCTCCTGACCAGATTTGGTCCAGTGACTATGTCAACATGATCTTTCCTTGGGCACCCGCCAGCGATAATATTCTGCAGTTCAAAGAATACCACACATACGAGACAATGAAAGAACGCATGGAACGTCTTACAGAGCAAAATGAAGACATCTTCCAATTCCACGAAGGTCTCAACGGCGGTGTCAACGCTCGTGGAGAAACCACAACCGGAGACACTTACGAAGGATGGCATTACATGAAACCCACGCCGTGGCTAAAAATTACTGGCGAAGTGTACGATGGAGATTACAATCCATTCGTTGGCGACAGTGGAAATTACGCTGACCGATCGGATGTTATGATTGTCGGCAACCACCACGCACGTGAGTGGATGTCTTACCAAACTCCAATTATGGTAATGGAAGTTATTGCTTTCTCTTACGACAACATCGGTTACGACAACGATGGCGATGGACTGGTCGACGAAGACGGCTGGGGCGATGACAACGGCGACGGAATCCTCGATGACGACGGCGATTGTCTTTCTCTTCGAGCCGATTTACAAGATTCAAACGGTGACGGAACGCCTTGTGGTGCAGGTGACTTGGGCGTTGATGAAGACTACAGCGAACAGTGGATTACCGACCTTGTCAACAGCCGTGAAATCTACCTCATTCCTATGCTCAATGTTGATGGAAACAAGTACGATCGTGAAGTCTTCTGCCCTGCACCTGCTTGGGAAACCTGCCCGTCGGGTGGATGGAGAAAGAACTTGAGAAACAACGGCCCAGAACCTCTTCCAGATCCGAATGAGCAAGTTGACGAAGACTGTGACGGTGTCGACTTGAACCGTAATTATCAGTTCGAATGGGGCTGGCCTCTTGGTGCAACAGTACCTCTTATTCCCGGTACATGCACTCCCGCTGAAGACGAACGTGCAGGTATATCGAACAACGATATTTATACCGGTCCGTTTGATACTACGGATAACGACGGTGACGGGCTTGTCAATGAAGATAACGTCGATGGTGAAGACGATGACAACGACGGAAAAACCGATGAAGATTGGGCAGGCGGCAACTCGGAACCTGAAACTCGCTTCATCCAAGACATGACCGAAATGAATGACGACTCTGGCGATGGAGAATCCGAATTCAAATCCACTCTTACTTACCACTCCTACTCTGAACTTGTTCTCTATCCGTGGGGACACTGCACTGGATGTCAAACCACAGACCACGACCAACTGGTTTACCATGGCGACCAACTCGCTGAAATGACACAATACACAAACATGCAATCCAGTGACTTGTACCCAACTACCGGTGATTTCTGCGACTGGCATTACGGTGTACACGGTTCGTACTGCTACACCATGGAGATTGGGACTGCATTCCATCAACATCAAGATGATGTCGACCATATTGCTGTCCGAAATCTTGGTGTTGCTTTCTACATGGCTGATATCGGAGACAATCCCCGTGAACGTGCAGACTTAGCTATTGCAAACATCTCACAACAGAATTACCTTGCGCAACTCGATGAAGCCAACATCCCAGAAGAGGGAGATATTCCAATTGATATCTGTGTTTCGAACGAGTTCCCGTACAGTGAAACTCAAACCGAGATTTTGTGGCGAACCGTTGAACCAAGTCGCATGCAAAGTGACTTCGGACCTCGTGAGTGGGCTACGACTTCTTGGAAATCAGTCGATGTTATGGCTGTTCCAAACGGATGCACCGTTTCGGACGGAAACGGCACCGTCCTGCGAGGTATGATTCCAATCTCGGAGACAACCATTGGAGAACTGCACTACAAGGCTTCCGTGACGACTCTTGCAGGTTCAGACTTCTACCAATATCCAGCGGATGGAGACTATTACGTGCTTGATTTGTCGTACCGTGCTGCCTACGGAAGTTTCCTCGGTTCTCTGTTCATGTTCGGCCTCACGGCGAGTTTTGTTTGGGGTGGATTGGCAGTGTGTCTGCGGATGATGCTCTCGGATGGAGAAGAAATTGATTTGGCCGCACCTGAGTCGACTGAAATCGAATCTTCAGAGGCTGTACTGATTGCGGAGAACGCTTGAGGAGGGGTATGAATGGCAGAAGAATCCGACCAATTTAACGGCCGTATGGGCCTTATCTTCGCTTCCATCGGTGCTGCTATCGGTACCGGTAACATCTGGCGATTCCCTCGAATGGTCGGTGCCAACGGCGGAGGTACATTCCTCGTCCCGTGGCTGTTTTTCTTGTTCATCTGGTCGATTCCGCTGGTGATTGCTGAATACGCCATGGGTAAGCGAAGCCGTACGGGTACCATCGGTACGTTCCGTATCTTCGCTGGAAAGAAATTCGCTTGGATGGGTCTTTGGACCGCTTGGATTTCTACCGCTATTGGATTCTATTACGCCGTTGTTTCAGGCTGGACCATCAAGTACTTCCAACTCGGAATTACCGGTGCACTCAACGGCGAGGGCGTCGACACGACAGAAGTATGGAACGCCTTCTTACAGAACCCTGGGCAGGTTATTTTCTTCCAATTCTTGGTCATTGCCTTGACCCTTGCCGCAATTTGGAAGGGAGCGAAAGCGATTGAGAAGGTGAACTTCTATCTGATGATTTCACTGTTCGCTTTGCTGTTCTTGACGCTGTTCCTCTCGCTCTGGATGGACTTCTCAGACGGTTCTCTTGATGGGGCACTGTTCATGTTTACCATTGACTTTGACATGCTGTTTGAACCGGAAGTGTGGATCAACGGGTTATCACAATCGGCTTGGTCGTGTTCTGCAGGTATGGGTATGTGCATCACTTATGCGGTGTACATGAGTAAAGACGAGGACACCGTTCTCAACGCTTTCACCATGGGACTTGCCAACAACAGCATTTCGATTATCGCTGGTCTTGCCGTTCTTTCCGCAATTTTCGCAGTCAATCCAGACCCATTGGGGACCGTTACCGAAGGCTCCTCCGCTATCACCTTCCTTGCGCTTCCTGAAGTGTTCGCTCAAGCACCGTTTGCACCCGTTGGCCCACTGTTCATGATGGCGGGCTTTTTCTTGGCGCTGTCTTTTGCCGCGATGACTTCAATGATTTCAACCGTCGAATTGTGCGTACGAAACTTCGTTGACCACGGTTTTGAGCGAGAGAAATCCGTTGCACTTACCGGCATCGCCTTGTTCCTGTTCGGACTACCATCCGCTATCATGTGGATCAAACTCGACGACGGCGGGGTAGCCTTCCCACAATTCTTGGAAGTCCAAGACCACATCTGGGGCTATGGATTGATGTTCTCAGGTCTTTTCATTGCTTTCTCAATTTGGAAGTACGGCTACATGCGCTGGAAGTCTGGCGTTGAGGCGGGCGTTGCTCCTCCAGGTTTCAAGGGTTACCTCGGCTTTGGTGTCTCGGCCTTCCGAGACGACTTCATCAACACCGGTGACAACGATATCATCGTCGGACGCTGGTGGGATTTGCTGATGTATTTGGCCTTCCCAATCTTGTTCTCCGTTCTCATGTTCTCTTACTTCGCAGATATGATTGCCAACACGGACAATGTGTGGAATCCAGCAAATCCAAACGGTCTTGGCATCATCTTGCTGTTCTGGGGCGTTATTGCGGCGTTGTTCATCTCGTTCAACAAGTTCCTCATCCGTCGACCACTCTACCGAAACATTCCGAAGGGAGCGGACGTCGATATCTCAACATTGCCTGGTGGCGACGACGAACTGGTCGTTGCGCTTGGTGAGATTGCGCCTGGATTTGAGCACTTGTCGAAAGACTACTCCGTGGAAGCTGAACTTGTTTGAGGTGAAGCGATGGACGACCTCGTCGAGACGTTGGCGATTGGGCTAATCGTCTCGCTGATTCTTATCGTTGTTTCTTGGTGGTTTTGGAAACGCTACGACCGTCCGAGTGAAGCTCAATTGGAACGAGAAGAATCGATTGCTAAGAAGAAGGAGGAAACTCGGATGTGGCGTGCCGTTGAGGCGCAAATGGAGCAAGAAAAAGCAGCGCTTGAGGAAAAAGCACTGTACGAACGCCGTAAAGCCGAGGAACGAGCACGAGCAATGCCTCCCCCGAGCAGTGAAGTTTCCGATGCTTTCGCAGCCTTCAGCACCGAACGGCAAGCAAAGCCTTCATTCGAACAATCAGAATCTGCACCTTCTGCTGAAGCAGCGTTGGCAGAGCCAATGCTTGAAATCAGTGATGACGATGTATTGGACATCGACGCACAGATCGAGGTTCGTCAAGACCAAGGCGTGATTCTCGAAGAGGGTCAAGCGCTTCCGGATATGCCCGAAGATGTTGAACATGAGGGTGCGGAGCCCGAAGATGTTGAACATCAAGAAGAACCGCTTGACATCGAACAAGCAATCCCCCCCGCACCGGATTTGGATGCGTTGATAGGCACCGACTCGAGTAAGGACGAGGAAGCCTGGCCATCAGAGGATGAACCTTTGGTCGATGATTCCGATTGGAGCGATAATTGGTTCAAAAACCTCGAAGAGAACGACTGAACAAAACGCTCGTTCTCTCCCTGTTCAAAGCGAAGAGGTGATGAACAGTCGGTTCGTGGAACGTTCATGGTGCAACGCCCTCGCGGAACCCGTGACTTCACGCCAAAGGTGATGGCGCGTCGCTTGGCGTTTGAGCAACTCTTGGAAGAGCGTGCTCGCCGTCACGGTTTTTCTCGCATTCAAACGCCAATTTTCGAGTCGTTGGATTTGTTCACAGCCAAGTCAGGCCCAGGTATTGTCTCACAATTGTACGCCTTTGAAGATAAGAGTGAACGACAATTGACGCTTCGTCCAGAATTAACGGCTCCAGTCATGCGAATGATTGCTGAAGAAGGCATGCAGATGCTCCAGAAACCACTGCGTCTTTCCTACTATGGTCAGTGCTACCGCTATGAAGAATCCAAAAAAGGCCGTTACCGCGAGTTCTTCCAGTACGGTGTGGAATTGATTGGTGAGGCAGGTCCACTTGCAGAAGCCGAAGTCATTGCTTTGGCCATCGATATGCTTGATGCATGCGGTCTTGAAAACTGGGAAATTCGAATTGGACACGTTGGAATCCTCAAGGGCGCACTTACAGGCCTCGGTTTGTCAGCAGATACTCCAGACGGTGCCAGTGAACCACCCGTTGCCAGCGCCATGCGATTCCTCGACAAGGGCGATGATGCTGGACTTGCTCAACTGTTCACTACCAACGGTATCAATCCTGAACATGCTGCTCCTTTGCGGGCACTGGCTGACCTTGAAGGCGGAATTGAGACGCTTGGACCGGCACGAGAAATCCTCTCTTCACTCGCTGGTGTTTCCCTTGAAGCACTGGATGATTTGCAAACGACGCTCAACGCTGTTGCTGCCTTAGCCCCAGCACCTCCATCGTTAGCGGTGGATTTGACGGTCGCTCGTGGATTGGATTACTACACCGGAATGGTGTTTGAAGTCAAAGTTCCTGAATTGGGTGGCGAAGGTCAAGTGCTCGGTGGTGGCTCGTACAAGCTCCTACACCTGTTTGGTCTGCCTGACCTTGACCCAAGTTGTGGTTTTGGTCTCGGCTTTGACCGCGTGCTGCTCGCTCTTGAAGCACAAGCAGAAGCAAGCGGTCGCAGCGAAGTTGTTCCTCGCGAGACCGATCCGAAAGGCCTGGTTGCTTTCATTCCGTTCGGCATTGATTCAGGCTCAGTTCTTCCGATTGTTGCTGGCTTACGAAACGCAGGAGAGCGCATTGAATTGGAGTTGCGTGGGCGAAAGATTCCCAAAGCCATGAAGTGGGCCAATTCGATTGGTTGCCAATTCACGGTCGTCGTTGGTCCTCGTGACCTTGAGAGCAATCAAGCGATGGTCAAGAACTTGCAATCCGGAGAACAGCAAGCGGTTGGCCTCACGACAGAAGCGATCGCCGAAGCGATTCAAGCCATGCGCTGAATCACGCTTCGTTTTCTTCTTCTTCCTTGCCGATGTTGACAAAGACCGCCATTGCAATTGCTGCAGAGGCGACGACGAGTGTGAATCCTGGTGTGTCTTCATCACCCATGGAGTCATCCATGCCTGCTTGGAAATCTTTGCTCCAAGAGGATTCATCGATTGGCAGTTCAACACGTGCTTCTTCACCGAGTTTGAATCCAAATCCAGCAGGGTCTCCTTGTAAGATCAAACCTCCAGGGCCGGTGTTCTGTTGGTTGCCTTTGACCTTCATGGTCACTTCGACGATTGGGTTGTCGTTGGTTGAATCCCATACGTTGTGACCGTCTTCTTCATTGATGGTGTAGGAGAACACGACGCTCTTCCA
>DAXG01000015.1:0-7792 GCA_002506275.1 Euryarchaeota archaeon UBA259
ATATCTTCTTTCGACAGCATGGTGTTCCCTCGGTAATGTAAGTGTAGAAGGGGGGGTCTTTCATCTCATCGCATTGATGGCGTTCAGTCGTAGCGCTGAAGTTGCATCAATTCTTCGGTCGAGAGGGTCTCTCCAGACATCAACTTGCCCATCAAATCTTGAACTTCGACGCGTGCATTTGGCCGTTGTCCAGCACCTGCACTTGCGCCACGCATTGCACGGAGTATGTCTTGGATGGAGTGCAAGCATCGCAGCGAAACGATGTAAGCGCGGTGATTCTTGTCTGCTTCCTTCTTGGAAGTACGCAACTTTCGGTGAGCAGATTCTGCCTTTTCTCGTTGGTTGTCAACTTCCTTGTTCCATTGGAGCATCAAATCGTGCGCTTCTTGAGCGGCTTCGGCTGCTTGTTCAACTGCGGCGTGGGCCGTTTCTTGGGTTTCCATAGCGATGCGAAGTGCTTCGCGGGATTCTTTGAGGTCGGTGTTGGAGTCTTCCGAAATCTTCATCTTTTGGATTTTAGCGCTGATTTCCTTCATGCGCTTCATGACTTTGGTTTCGTTCTTACCGGTGTGACGTCCCATTTCGAATTCGTTTTCCAATCGAATCAATTCTCTTCGCAGGGAGTGAATGGTGTCTGGGCGGTCTCGACGACCACGGCGTCCTTCATCTCGTTGTGGAGCGGCTTCTGGCCCCTTTGCTTCATTGAGAGCGTCTTTTGCTTCACGAACTTTCTTGTTTGCTTCAAGCCGAATGCTCTTCTTTTCACGAACGATTTCGTTCATTTGTTCTCGAATTTCACGTTGTTCACGAACTTGGACAATAAGTTCGCGTACTTCGCCGTTCATTTCGTTTCGTGTGGCGGTGAATTTCTTGGAATTATCGTTACACTCATCTCGAAGAGTACGGTATTTTGTAGCCTTTTCATCGACCATCTTTCGTCGTTCTTCGAGTTGAGGTTTTAGTTCATCCATTCGTATCTCACCTGGTCGTGGAAGATTCCCATCTTCTCACTGGCCTTGCGACCGACCCTTTACATTTAATCTCTTCACTTGATAATCCAGACTCAAGTGGCCCATTATGGTCCTGAAAACCACCGTTCTAAGGTATGAGGGTGTTGAATCGAGCCACGGCTTGGTCAAGTACATGACGCAATTGGCCGAGGTTTGAGGAGGGTAAGCACCGTACGACTAAAACTCGGTTTCCTGATAATTCTTGCACAATGATCGTACCGCTCTCACCGTTCAACGTGACTCGACCACTGGAAAAACTCGGGTCAAGAAGGGCGATCGCTTTACCTAAATCCTGAACGCTGTCATCGTGTTGAGGTTCGCTGTGCAGCACAAAACCTTCTCCGTCGAGTAAAGCAGCACCGGTAACGCCGGATTGGGCTGCTATGTCACGAAGCAAGAGGGGTTCCACACTTCATCGAAGCATCGGGGGGGCATAACCTTTGACCTTGAACGAAGATTGAGAAGAGAACACTTCTCAAATGGGTCCTTTCATCATGTAACCAAGTCCTGATGCATAGTAGTTTGATAGATGTTGAACGACTTTCAAATTCCTTGCAGTGTAGAAATTTTGTGCCCGAATGTTTTCGGCCTTGACTTCAAGTTGAATGGTTGTCTTTCCTGCGGAGAGTGCGATTTCGACCAAGTGGTCCCAAGCTTTTCCACCCCATCCGGCTGACTGATGGTTTGAATCGATGACAAAGGCTGCTATTCGAACGCCGTGCTCTTCGTGCGGTAAGGCCCACATCAGGCCGAGTAGGGACTCCGGATGAGGATACCTGTCGTTATCGAGCAGCAGCATATTCCCACTCCATTGCGGAATGGGCAAATTCGAAATCGATTCAAGAGTGTAGCGTTCTCCTGTTTCTTGGAGGAAGAGCGACCTCACTTTTTCTTTCCAGTCATCCGAGAGCGTCTTTGGTTCGAAACCGTACACCCACTGGATGTTGCCCATCGGTAACCCTCACTCTTTACGCCCTTTTGTAGATTGAGAGCGCTCACCGCGTCGAACGGTTAAGTTGCGGTTTTGCTTCTTTTTGCGTTCTGCTCTTCGGGTGGATTTCGGTGTTGGCTTGGATGTGTTCACCGAGGCAATTCCACCGCTGTTGAGGAGGACATCCAGGTCCGAGAGGGAGAGTGCACCGCCGGTAGCAGCTCGGTGCTGAACTTCTTCAGGGCGAGGTCCATTGTTCCGAGGCTTCCAATCCGCTTGGCCCGACTTGGATTTACGCTTACCATCTCTCTTGCCGGGTTTTCGTGTTGATGTTCCTTTGGCAGAAATACGAGCCCATGCATCCAATCGACCTTTCTCTCGGCGCAATTGTCGCATCTCTCGACGTCGTTCTTGAATCACTTTGTTGAGGGAATGCGCGTTCTGGTCGAATTGTCTGGCTTCGCTGAATTCAGTGGTGATGTTCGCAAGAATTGGTTCGGAGTTCACCATTTCTGCTCGAACTTCGGATTGCTTGTTTTCAGTGATTTTCAAATCTTTAACCGCTTTCTTCTGCTCTCGGACCAATGAGATGAATTCCTTGTGCGCCGTATCTGCTTCCAATGCCACGGCATGCATGGCTTGCAATTCGAAGAACCAAGCAAATTGTTCATCTTCGCGCTGAAGCGATGGGACTTGGAAAAAGTCGACATCGTCAGTGAGATTGTTGTACACTTCGAGAATTAATTCTCGGATTCTGTAAAGTGGAATCCCAATCTTTTGATTGAGTTGGTCTCGCTTTTCCTGCAGTGCATTCATTTTGTCACTGCGAGGGCGAAGGCTGCGGACGATTTTACGGTGTTCGTTGCGCAAGTCGCTGGTTTCTTCAAACAGGCCACGCAGTGCCTGAGAAATTTTGATGTTGTTTTGTCGCTCTTGGTGAAGCATTTCAATACGACCTTCAAGGTCGGTAAGTTGTTCACTGTTCGCTTTGACTTTCAATTCGAAGTCGGCTTTTGCAAGCGTTCGTAAGTCTTCAAACAGGTCTTTTTCTTCAACTACAGGGAATCGTTCTGGATTCTTGAGCTGACACAATTCATTCCAGTTCTTTCCTTGGTTGAGTTCCAGCCAGAATCGGAACAGTTCTTCTTGAATGTCAAGGGCGCCTTCGGGGCGAAGAACCCGACTCAAGTCATGCTCGTGGTTGAAGGGGTCTTCAACAGGGAACGAATGCAGGCCAAGGCGCGTTTTGCCACCCATGACAACAGCAGTCGAGGCGTGCGGTTTGCCGTATTTCCATTTCTTCTCGTTCCGACCGATAGGTTGTCCGCTTCGAATCGAAAGGACGTGCTCTTCCCAAGGCCGCTCAAGCACCAATTGTTTGATGAAGTGCGTGAACAATTCTCCAACCGATTGGGTGTTCTTTTCGTTGAGTAAATCCTCAGGATTCTCAGCCATCGTGAGGTCGTATTCGATTCCGTCTACCTTGAGGTGCGTGCGTTCTTTACCGGATTGAATGTTTGGAGCAACTGGCGGTGATGTTGTCTGAAGTGCTTGCAGCATGATGATGCTCCAAGCATAGGACGAGAAGGTACCCTTTGCTGCATCACCAACATCCCGTTGTGAGGCCCAATACTTGACGGCAAGAATGCTGTTCTGGATGCGTTCATCCATGTCTCCATACCGCTTGAGGAGCGTCGTGTTGTGCAAGGCCAGTGTGTTGTTGATGGAAATGTCAACTGGGATTTTGGTGCGTTCATCGGTGAACTTGATGATCGGGACTTTAGCCGAAGCAATCACTTGAATGTCTTCCATGTCCTGATTCTTCAGCGTGTTTGAAAGGGAACGGAGGATTTTCTTTGGCTTTTGGTCGTTCAACAATAAACAGAGGTCCATGTCACCGCTGGAGAGTGAAAGTCCGGATGCTGAAGAACCAAATTGTCGCAGAGAACTGCCCTTGAATCTCCGTTCCACGGTTCGTTTCAAATGCTCATACAAGCCCTTTCGCTTTTTCAACATCGAAGCGTTTGGGCGTTGTTCGTAAAGTGTTTTTTCGATGTCTTTGGAGAGTTTTTCCATTGCGGAAGTCTCCAGTCCATCGCCGTTTGGTAATTCGAGTTTATCGCAAAGGTACTGGTGAACGAGTGGCCAGCGATGTTGCTGAGCGTTATCAAAACCCGTGATGGGGCATTCATCGCTCATTCTTCTTCGCCTCCCTTGGCTTGCTTGGGTTGCTTGGGTTGCTCTTTCTTTGATCGACCAGAGGAGGCAGGTTTCGATTCCTTCTTGTTGTTCCGTGCTCGACGGCGAGCGTGACTTGACGGTTCACCGTTTTTGACACGTTGTGCGTTTTCAAGCAGTGAATCAAATCCGTTGTCGATGTGATTCTGCCAGTGTTCAATGCCCTTCTGACTGCTGTCGAGTGCCAAAGCCAGTCGTTTGGTGCGGGCGTCTGCTCGACGGCGGTGTGCTTCCTGCTCAAGGTAGGTGTTGTGGAAATATTCGTTTTGAGTCGCGTGGTCAAGCAAAGCATTGTGGGCCTTTTCTGACAAGGAAAGTTGGTTTCGAGCATCGTCATACATTTTCTTCATTTCAGCATGTTCGTCTTGGTTGTCTTTTCTTTTTGACACCCAATCTTCGTGCTGCTGAAGCAATGCTTTCATTTCTTTGAGGTATTTCTGTTCGGTCTTGTGGTTGCCGGCATTGGTTTCCAATTCGTGTTCAATCTTCTTGAGTTTGTCTTCAAGTTTCGATTGAGCCCACTCTGGGTTCGCTTCCTTCACGCCACCAGCGTTGGCAATACTTTCACGAATTTTCCCTGCTTGGCGGAAGAGTTCTTGAGCCTTTTTTCGGGCTGTATTTCTTTCCTTTTTCAGGTTCGCAACTTTAGCGTTCACAGCATCACGTTGTTCTTTGGCACTTCGAGCCAATGGTTCAGCAGCTCGAAGTTCGTCTTGACGAGCATCAAGTTGCTCAGGAATGGTTTCAGCAAGCCGTTCGCGTCGGTGCAAAATCGACTTCGCCAACAAGGCGGGAGTCATTTCCAGCAACTCGTCAGGACCCATACAAAGTGCGCCAGTCTCCAACCTTCAATAAACATGGCGTAGTGTCTTCATTAGGCGAGAAAGTGAAGAACCCCCGTGCAGAGGGGGTTGTATGGGCAGGGGTGAGGCCAGTCAATCCAAGGGGTTAGCCGTGTGCATGACTGCTCTTTTTTTGACCTGTCTGTTGCCTTTGGTTAGTGCAACAGGTGGCGGCGCAGTGCTCGATGTAAGCAGTTTTTCACTCGATGATTTTGCGACCACTGAGGACTCGACATACGACTTACAGTTTGACTTGGTTGAACTGTTATCAAGCGACGCCGAAGTGGAAGTTCAAGTCGTCCTTTCTTCACTCGACGGGACTCCATTCGCTGCATTGAGCCAAAATCTAACCGTTCCTGCGGACTCAACTCTTCCCGTGCAATTTGGTCTTACTTCTCTTCCATACGGTTACACCTCCGTCCAAGTCGAGGTTTTGGGTGAGGTGGGGACTGCGAATTCGACCCAAACACTGACCTTGTCCCGAACGCTTCATCGCCTCAAGCCGATCGATATCTCTTTAGCACCAGCAGGACAAATTCTTCTTTCTGGTTTGACCTCGGAAGGCGACCTTACCGGAAACGTTTCTCTTCACGATGGGGATTACCTGCAGACCGAGGTCGCGGTCGTTAACGACGGTGACTTTTCTTGGACCGGAACACTTTCCCACTCCCTGCTCGTACAGTCGACGTTCGATAATCAAACAACGTCCCCATTCACCGTCGATGCACAATCAAGCTTGATTGTTTTCTTCAACAGTACGCTCCAACTTCAGGAAGGCTCTGCAACACTTTTACTGGCCTTGAATTCATCGGGTGACGGTGATTCAAGCGATGAATCTCGTGAACTTACATTGCAAGTATCACCGCCTCCTTTGCCGCTGTTAACCCTCTCTTTCTCTTCCAACATGGGCGAAATTACCGCTGGTGATGCCATTGAATGGAATCTCTCCGTTTCCAATACCGGGACTCTCGATTTTAACGGTCAGATGGTATGCACCTTCGGGCAGGATACGCTCTATGATGCACCGTTTTCGTTATCGCTGCAATCGGCAACAACCCTCCCTCTGCAGTCGACTGCCCGTCCTGATTTGTTGTCATGCTCGGTCAATGGCATGCGGATTTCCGAGCAGTCGGTGTCGAGCGTCTCGCTCGCTTTTGATATTGAAGCGGCCGCATTTGAATCCGCAGGCTCCAGCATACCTGCTGTTTTGAACGGTCCTTGGCATGAAGGGGATACAGCAGTTTTCTCAATGCTCGTACGTAACCATGGGGAACACGTTGGTCAGGTGGTGTTGTTGTGTGAGACCCTCGGAGTCGAATACACGAGTAATCTTCTCACTCTCGGTGTCGACTCAGCAGGTGAAGTCAGTGTTTCCTTGCCGCTTTCAATGGTTGGAGACCAGGCGGTTAACTGGTCACTTTCATCCACGGATGGCTCAATAGATTCCGGACTGAACGGCACAGTGATGGTCCCTGTAGCAGCGCAGCAAACCCTGAATCCAAAGATTACTTCGGTGAAATGGGATGCAGTCAACGGCATCTCCTTTGAGTGGTCCGTCGAGATGAGCGAAGGTATAGATCGTCCAGTTCGCATCCGGCTTGGCTATACTGAGTCGGGTTTGGATGTCTATCCAATGGATTACGAAGCCACACTCACTGCAGGTTCGACCGGTGGTGTTTACACCGTAGGCTTTGTTGACTCCGACCGAGTTTCCATTCGAGCAACTCCGCTGAACTGGACCACTGGATTTGGTTTCTCAAGTTTTAGTTTGAGCGTTCCAGACGACCGTCCATCGTATTCGGTTGATTTCAATCCACTTTCAACGCCCAACCGCCCGTTACCTGGCCAGACCGGCACGGTTACCGTTCAAGTGAGAAACACTGGAGATATTGCTGGCGCTGAAGGCTATCTTGTCGTTTCAACACAGGGTGGCCTTTTCCTTGGAGAGATGCCTACCGATGCACTAGCAGCGAATTCCGATTCAAACTATCAGTTCTCTTTTGAATGGCCCAACTTGGATTCCGCTCCGCTCAAAGTGACTTGGGTTGTTGCCGAAGACAGCTTCGTTGGAACGAACTCGTTCCAATCAGGGGTCGTCGTGGTTGAGGAAGCATCGTTTGAATTTCCTTGGGTCGGACTGATTGGAGGGGCTATGCTCGCTGTGGCTCTTGGTGCAGTCATTCGAATCTATCAAAACCGAAGTACCGATTCAGCACTCAAAAAGCCAAAGAAGGGCAAGGAATCAAAGGGTTCTCAAAAGCAAACCAAAACGACGAACGTCGAGAAAATCCAGATTGGCTGCCCGGAGTGCGACCGCCAGCTTCGTGTTCCGGCAGACTACGGTGGCCAAGTGCGTTGTCCAGATTGTTCAAATCGCTTTGAAGTGACGCCTCGAATTGATACCTCTCGAGAACCGGTTGAAGAAGAACCGGCTGTTGAGACGGACGGCAAGGTTGAGATTCACTGCCCGGAATGCACACAATCACTCCGAATTCCTGGTGACTACACCGGTTCAGTTCGTTGTCCGGCATGTGAGGAAGTTTTTTCTGCTGAACAGACCTAATCGAAATGGGTGAGGGCATGAATGGACATTTTCGCGAATTTGAGGATGAGTATCTTGAGACCATGTATGAGTTTTTTGAGAAGCAACCGAACCTCCCAGTTCGTAACGGTGACTTAGCCGGCTCACTTGGTGTTTCACCGGCCTCAGCAACCGAAATGATTCAACGGCTTGCTGGGAAGGGTTTAGTTGATTATGTCCCGTACAAGGG
>DAXG01000015.1:7852-14419 GCA_002506275.1 Euryarchaeota archaeon UBA259
TTTTTGGAGAGCGTTTCTTTCCAAGGCAATACTCACGAAACGGCATGTCGATTGGAACACGCCATCGATGATGATTTAGAAGTCGCTCTTACGTTGCTTCTCGGAGAGCCTGAGTTTGACCCCAGTGGACGAGATATTCCTCTTGCCTCCTCGGACATTGCAGAGCGAGTGCTTGCCTCAAAGTCACGCCTTTGCTCTCTTGCCAGCCTTTCATTCAACGAATCTGGAGTTTTGGAAGCGATGTTTCTCCATGCAGCCGAAGTGGAAGTCTTGGAATCTCAAGGGTGTAAAGTCGGCCAAACCATTACCCGTTCGAAGGACGGCTACATGCTCTCCGACCAAACGAACATCGCTTTCTCAACGGAACTTGCTTCAAAACTTCTCGTACGTACACATACGGGTTTAAATTGATGTAACACTTTAGTGCAAAGGGTTGGTGGAACAAACATGGTTGACAAAGAGGTTGATTCATCAAGCGATGGAAAAAACCCAGTTGCTTCGGAAGAAAGTATACTCATGTCTGAACGTTTTTGGTTTGCTATCGACCGGCAATTACTCGGCTCTGGATTGCGTCTTGTCCTGATTTTACCGGCATTTTCCTTCTTCACGTACTTTGGAGCTCTCGCTTTTTCAGCCTCGTCACCTGAATGGTGGTTGAAAATTGAACCGACCGTGGGAATTAGTTTCGCCATTGCTCTCACGGCGTTAACCTTTGTTCTCCTTCTCGGCTATATTCTCGCACAAACTTTTCATCGCCACCGTGTTGAGTTATCTTTGAACAATTTCGAGCAGGAAGTCGAACGACTCAACGGTGAACATCTCTCTGTACAATCCTTGCACGGTTATGAAAGCCTCGCTGACCAGTTATCTGGCGCAAAATCGAAGCACACTTGGGCGCTTTCCTTTGGAATCCTCTCCAGTCTACTCTTGATTGTGATTTTCTTTGTTGATATCTCCTCACTGAACGGTCGTATCATGCTTTTACTTTCCTTTTCGACGCTGATGTTGTCCTTGTCACAGCACTTCCCAACTCGTTCTTATCCGTTTAACATGGACGAGCGAACAGGTCTGTTGAAAGCATACAACCCACCGATTCACCCTTCGACCCTTGAAATGGTGTTTGATGATTTGGTTAAAACGCACATGGACCCCTTGTTGCGTTCGGTTTACGAAGTTTATTCGAAAGGACTGGAGTCAAAACTCAAGCGAGGAACGGACCCTCAGTATGCGCGTGAGAAAATTTTGATGACGCTTTACCGGCATTCAAAGGGACTCGATTACAAGACAATGGAATCGGAGTTGTCAGAAGTTTTGAATGTCAAAGGAATGGAATTCGTCAAGAACCATCCCGTCTTTACGATGGAAGAATGGCTTTCTATCATCGACCACATTGAACATTCATGTCCAGCCTTCTTCCGCATGATCGGTCGAATCGAGGAAGACCTTGGTGCTGGTCGAGCGGCAACCAATTCTGACATTGTCTTCGAAGTCGACATGGAGAATGTGGTTCATGAGCGTGCAAATTTGTTCACGCTGATTCACAATCTTTCAGAAACACCGCGAAACGTAGTGCTTCGGGTCCAATCGCCAGACTTCCGTCCACACGACATTGCCATGACTTACCGCCTTAATCCAGGTGAACAACATTGGTGGTCGACAAAGGCTCTCCCACTCGCTGCAAAGGGAGACGAGGATGTTCTCGGCTTAATGTCGGGTTTATTGCGAGACGGAACCGTTTCTTGGCAATCGTTACTTCCTGAGCGGTTTGGAGAGGCAACGGTCTCTGTACGTCTCGAAGAACAGAGCGGTGACCTCATTATTGGGCGCCAAATTAACGTCCGTGTACGGACAAAATTCCTTGAACGTATTCTCGGCTTTTCATCGGTGACCACTGGACTGTTTGGAATCCTTGGTATTACTGCCGCAGTGTTCATCAAAGTCAGTGAAATACTCGGTAACATCGGTGTGTAATTGCCTTTTTACTCATGGGTAGATTTGAAATGGGTCACTCTGTGCAGCAACCATGCGCGGAAGACCAGACGATGCGACTCCAAGTCCTGATGCTGAATTGCGAGAAGAATTACAGGGCATGGAAGCACGTGTTCGAAAAATGCGAAATACTCGCAATTCCTTCAGCGACCAGGCTCGTACTGTAGCCGATAAGCGTAACGCTATCCAGGGTCAATACAAGGAACACCGCGAAAAGGTCGACTTGGTACTCACCGAAATCAAAGCCATCCGTGCTGAAATTAAGATGTTCAAGGAAAAGCGTAACGCTCTTCAGCAACAACTTCGCGAAGTGATCAATCAAGTGAAAGGCCGCCGTGATGAAAAGGGCGAAAAGAAATCGGCTACTGCAGAGTATGCCAAGTTACGACACGAAGTACAATCACTCGAAAAGACATTTGAGACCTCCTCAGTAGGTCAAAAGAAGGAAAAGGAAATGATTAAGAAAATCAAGGAGATGAAACTCCGAATTAAGGAATTGGCACCGGAGGTCACACAATTTGAGATGATTAACGTTGACCTTAGCGACATGGATTCAGCCATCAAATTGCTTCGTTCAGAAGCTGACGCAGCCCATCAAGACATGCTCGAAGCAGTCGGAAGGGCAGATGCCATATCAAAAGAAGTGGATGAAGCCTTTTCGCACCGAGATTTCCTCAAGGCCGAAGGCGACCGATTCCATACTGAATTTTTGGAATTGCGTCAAAAGTCTGACGAGATGCACAACAAAATCACTGAACTCATGGTCGATGTCAACAAGGTCCGGGACAAGTTGAACATGGCTCGTGATGAGCGTAAGTCATGGATGACCGATCACAATGCTTCGGTCAAAGCAGAGATGAAAACCGGAGCAGAATCGGAAGAAGTTGCTGACGAACTTGTCTCCAAACTCTTGAATTCGGGTGGAATTACCTTTGGCGGAATTGGTCAAGGGGATACTGGCAATTCGAGCAATCGTAAATCGAAGTCTGGTAAGAAGAAGTCGATGCGTAAAATCGACATGCGTGCATCACGACGTCGCTGAGGTGTTGACATGTTCGGGGTCATCATGGCAGGTGGCCAGGGCTCTCGCCTACGCCCTCTCACACTCACTCGGCCGAAGCCAATGGTTGAGATTCTCGGACGTCCGGTTATCGACTTTGTCAAAGATGCCATGCAGGATGCTTCCATCGATACCGTGGTTGTGACCACCGGTTACCGTGGAGAGCAACTTGAACACCATGTCGCATCGTGGACCGTTGGTGACCATCCATTGCAAGCGTGGGTCAATCAAGAATCCACCCCGATGGGGACTGCGGGCAGTGTTCGCCTTCTCTCGGAACATTTGACCGATACCTTTGTTGTCGGCTCAGGTGATTCTGTAGCTTCTTTTGATATCGGTGCCCTCATTGATTCGCATCGCCAAAGCGGAGCACGAGTCACCATGGCTCTTTGGGAGGTCGAAGACCCGACTGAGTTCGGCATAGTGGGCCTTTCAGCAACGCATCACGGTGAACTTGACGGTCAACTTCGAGAAGGATACATCTGTAAGTTCAAGGAGAAACCTACTGCTGAAGAAGCCTTCAGCAATGTCATCAATGCAGGATTGTACATCATCGAACCTGAAGTTCTGGCTCTCGTGCCGGAAGGAGAAAAGTTTGATTTCAGCAAACAACTCTTTCCAATGGTATTGGAAAAAGGCTGGCCAATGTATGCGAAAACAATTGATGGTGTCTGGTTTGACGTTGGGCACCCATCCGAACTTATCCGCGCCCAGCATACCCTCATTGAACAGCGTGCGTCACTTCCTTTTCCACTTCCTGAAGGTGACTTTTCCGAAAACAGTTTCATCGCCTGTTCAGCAAAAATGAACGGCGAAATTGAGGGCACGGTCGTCTCTTCTTCGAGCCATATTGAATACGGAAGTGTTCTCAAAGATGTTCTTGTCATGTCGGGGTCGGAAGTGGGCAAAGATTGCCGGCTTACGAACAGCGTTTTAGGTGAACGCGTGAAGATAGGCGCAGGATGTTCGTTAGAGAATGTCATTCTTGGTGATGGTGTGATTTTGGAGCCTGGTAGCGTTCTCAAAGATTGCCGAATTCCGAACCCTGAGTAATCATGTTGGCGTTTGGCTCAAATACCTTGGGTTATCGCACACCGCATATGTCATCTCGTGGCACACCTGTTCGAAGTTACGACCGCACTTGGGAAGAAATCGAAAACATGCTCAACAAAGCTGAGGCTAAGCGTGCTGAGTGGAAGGTGTGGTTCGAAGAATGCCGAAGGAATGAGGACAGGGACGGTATGAAAGAGGCCGCACGAAATCACAAGGCACTGGACGGTGTGGTAAAGACGCTCAAGTGGGCCCTCGGAGAAGAGGGAATTTCCAACCCCTTGGAGTGATTACCAGCCACGCTGGTCCATACGGACTTCCAGCGTTTCAAGTTCATCGCCCTTCATTGGGTCGCCAAGCGTCATAGCCATGGCTTCGGTTACCTTTGATGCATCATCATAGTGTGCAGTCGCAAGAACAATTGCGTCAGCCATCGTTTTTGGATCGGATGACTTGAAGATTCCTGAGCCGACGAAAATTCCATCCATTCCTAATCGCATCATGTGAGATGCGTCGGCAGGCGTAGCGATGCCTCCAGCGGAAAACGTGACAACGGGAAGTCTTTCCATGTTCTTGACCTGGTTAAGAATTTCGAGAATGTCATTGTTCATGTTGTCGTCTATGGCTCCAAACGGCGTCATTGGATAATGTCCTGGTAGTTCGGAGGTGTCAGCAAGAACACGGTAACGATCAACAATAATGTTTGAAACTTTTTCCAAGCCTGCATCGTCCAACGATTGGATTTGTCGAATCTCTTGGTCAATCAGGCGTGCGTGAGTTACAGCAGCGACCAGGTTTCCGGTTCCTGCCTCGCCCTTGGTACGAATCATGGAAGCACCTTCATAGATTCGACGAACTGCTTCGCCAAGTCCAGTGGCTCCACAAACAAACGGAATTGAGTAATCGTTTTTGTTGATGTGGAAGAAAGGGTCGGCTGGAGTGAGAACTTCAGATTCATCGACCATGTCGACCCCCATTGACTCGAGGATACGTGCTTCACCTTCGTGGCCGATACGTGCTTTGGCCATCACTGGGATGGAAGTGCAGTCAAGGATGCCTTGTATCATGTCAGGATGGCTCATGCGAGCGACTCCACCATCACGGCGGATGTCAGCAGGAACTCGTTCAAGCGCCATAACAGCCACAGCGCCGGAATCTTCGGCAATGGCGGCTTGATCAGGGTCGACGACGTCCATAATGACGCCACCCTGTTGCATTCGGGCAAAGCCACGCTTGAGTAAATCGCTACCGTTTCGCAGTTGGGTAAAGTCTGTTCGAACCATTTCAATCACTTTTGCCTTGAGCGCGACCTTCATGAACGTTAGTTTAGGTCATGCAGTAAATAGAGACGACCTTAGTCGTCAGCGAGGACAGGAGAATCGCCTTCTGCGATTTCTGCGTCGACGGATTCCTCTGCGTTCCGGTCAATCCAAGACTCTTCTTCATCAGGGACATCGGTGTCTGCGAAGATGGCGTCGACTGGACACTCTGGAATACATGCTCCACAATCGATGCATTCATCTGGGTCGATGACCAGATATGTTTCGGCTTCTCTGAATGCTTCAACAGGGCATACTGCAACGCATTCTTGGTATTTGTGATCGACACAGGTGCTCGTAACTACGTGGGTCATGGCTATTCCTCAGCCAACCCAAGAACTCGCCATACATGAAGCCTTTGAAAAAAAGTACTGACTTTTGGTTTCCAACCACTGTGTTCCATACTGTGCCCATTGTTCTTCAGACCACCCACGAGCCTAGGGAGTGTACTGGCGGACTGAACATCCCTTCGTATGCATCCGATACTGCTTCTTCTGCTTGACATTTGGTAATTAGACTCTGTTCATGTAGGAACGGAACCTATCTCCAATAAACTGGTTCTCGCCGACTTCTTCGAACCCAGCCATTGGATCTGGAGCGCCTTTTCCTCCAATAACCCAAGTCAATACATCGGCCATACCTTTGGCACGAGCAAATTTAGCAGCCGCTCTACGACAGCCCTCCTTGTCTCGTATTCGTTTGCGATGATTGAACTTGGCTCTTTGCTCCAACATTTGTTCTTGAGCTTCTGCTAACATCCACTCAATTTCCGTCCAAGACCTTGTGTAAGTAGGCATTGTATCCATTCAAATCAACTTCCTTTGTCTAATCCAACTTTCCTTCATCATTCTGTATCCCCAATACATCAGGAATCCAGAAATCAAAAGTTCGACAGTCAAGGCGATAGAGTGAACAATCTCTGTCATGGTTGGGCCATTTGTGACGATAGAATGGATTCTATCTTTATGAAATTAATACTTCAATATATTCTATACTCCCGTAGGTAACATACTTGATGCGCCATTTAGATTGAAAGAAGAAATCAGGCTTGTAAATGCAAAGGAGCCCATTGCACACCGCCACTTCAATGGGTAGCGTCTGACAAGACCCACTGCTCGGCCATGAATTGGGTCAAAACGAATCAGTGGG
>DAXG01000006.1 GCA_002506275.1 Euryarchaeota archaeon UBA259
CATGAATCAAAACTCATTGTTGAGGATGGATAACTGGTTGCTGAATTGATGGTTGTTGCATCATCGTTTGAGGCTGAACTAACTGGGTAGGTTGTACTTGAATCATCTCTTTTCCGATGGCCTGCGCTGGAGCGACATCGTGTGATGGAGGTGCAGGGATCCATTCAGAACCGTTCCAAATCCATTTTCCATCAGGGCTCATTGTCGGCAAAAGTGACTCGCTGCATAGAACATGCGGAGTTCCAAATTCGAGATTAAATCGAATAAAAGCCCATTGCATATTTCTATCGGCCAAGCGTCATTCTGCAGATGCAGAACGCAGGGTTTCTCCACCAATAGATATCCGAGTTACACGGTCTGTCGCAATGTGCCTGTACTCATTTTGTTCTAAATCAAAGACGGTTTTGAGGTTGTAGTGTGAAGGGTCATACGACATGGCATCACTCACTCGATACGTGTCCCTTTCTTTCCCAGATGGCCCGATCCAAGACCCAATTCTTGCGGCCATGTTTCGAAGTGTTCCATCTCGCTTCTCAAATTGAACGGTGAAATTCGCACTCGAGTGGTGACGAGTCAATTCCAGTATTCTGGACTCGGGGATGAACGCTCGGCCTGATGTTGAAGGCAGACCTGCTATGTAGGCCCCACGCGGTGGAGGAGGCGGTGGTAGAGACGCTAACTGCTCTTTCGTGAGAATCGAATGCAGTGTCCTTGGAACAGAAGCGGGATTAAAATCAGTACGGCCCAAAAGCAGTATCATGCTCGCCATCATGTCCGTATGCAAAGGACGAGAACGTGGGTGTATTGAACGAACACACGCATTCTGGTTGTTGAGGTTGATCGGAAGATGTTCCGCATTGAATCTTGACTTCATTCCAAAATCCATACGTGCAGCTTCAAGCGGAAAAATTTCTATCGTCTGGCCATGAATCGTTCGACGAAGTGAAATGTTGCCTGCTTGAGAAACGGGTATCCAATCCGTTGATGTGAGGATGGTTTCACACCATTGTAAAGCACGTTGTACGGCATTGAATGTCACATTTTCAACCGGAGTTGAAGTTTTTACAGGTCCGAAAGGCGTTTTGTAAATCATGAGAGAACCAAGAATTCCACACCTAATAAAAGAATTAGGAAAAAGGCGGGCATTGAATTGGAAAAAGGTAAACCTCCAGTTTTCTGTTCGCTTGTTCAATACCAAAGCGCAGCAGGTGGGAAATCCTCTGAACGAAAGGGGCTTCTTGTTTTAAGTTGTGACAAGTATTTTTACCGATGAAGAACAGGAGGACATAATGCGTTTGATGACTTTGTGGGTTACAGTATTGTTATTCGGGGTGACTTTACCAACTGCACACATGCTCGCTGATGACAGTCAGCAGGACATTCAATCGAACCTCTTCAACGATATTCGTCAATCCGATGCACGCTCATCAACCTACACCGTCAGTCCGTCAAACGGTTGGACCAGTGGAGGCGAAGAAATCATGCTGACTGGAAGTGGCTTTTCAGACCTCGCCTTTACCAACATTACTGATGACGGTCTCAACCATCAATGGGTGAAGTCGACCATGGACTATACCGACGAAGCAGGTCGATACAACTCGATTGTCATGGATTCCAACGGCCATCTTCATGCCGTCCATATCAGCGGTGAAAATTACCAGATTAGGCACAGCGTCAATGAGGGTGCTGGATGGAATGCAATGAGCATTAACGACTGTGAGGGTACATACTGTTGGGACGTTCACATGGTCATTGACGACAACGATGAACTCCACGTTGCGTACACGACGGACTCAACCTGGTCTGAAACGCTTGTTTACATGCATTACAACGGAACGGATTGGACCGACGAAACGGTCTCTTCGAACGCAAATTTCGGACCGATTGGTATCGCTGTTGACTCGAACAACCATCCACACCTTTCCTATGCTGCCGAGGGAGAATTTTGCGGCGACGGACTTCGTGTTGCCTCGTATGATGGGTCCAATTGGTCTTACAACAACGTTGACCAGGGGGACAACCGTGGATGTGATTCAGCTCTCGTTATCGATGAAAATGACAATATCTACGTCGCCTACCAAAACCGTGACAACTCGAAATTGAAAATCGCAACGGACAAAAGCGGTTCATGGGATACATACAATGTAGATTTCGGAACTTCTCCGAGCAATTTGTATCCAGGTTACATGACATCGATGGTCATGGATCAACAAGGGCAATTTCATATGGCTCACTTCGATGATAAAGAGGACGATTTACGGTATTCAACGGGAGCTCCCAATCAACAATGGACAACCACCATCGTTGATTCTACAGGGCATACTGGACGAGACCCTTCAATCGCTTTGGACTCCTCCGGAACCCCTCATATCGTGTATAATTCTTGGTCTGGCTGGGATTTGAAATACGCGGTATACAATTCTACAACCACTTCTTGGGATAAGAGTTCCATATCAACAACGGGGGATGTAGGCAAAGGAAACTCCCTATTTATCGACCAAAATGGAGTCATGCACGTTGCCTTCAGCGATGAAACGGACGGGGTCTTGAAGTACGCCACGAAATCAACTGGCTTGAATCAAACCAAAGAAATAACCGTTCAATTTGGCCATTATGGCTCCGTGACTGGAACGGTTGTCAACGACACGACGATTGTTGTGACAACACCAACGGCTGGTCAAACTGCGGATACAGTCGACATCACCCTTTGGGACAAGAACGATGTTAGCCACCCCACAGGTGCTTCATTCACCTTCATCTCTCAAGATGACCTGGACAGCGATGGGGTACTCAATGCGAACGATGACTGTCCCAATGTTGCCGGTACCTCCACTCTGGACCGAACCGGCTGTCCTGATGCTGATGGTGATGGAACCAGCGATTCAGCCGATGCCTTCCCTGCGGATGCCTCTGAATGGGGCGATGCTGATGGTGATGGAACTGGTGACAACGCTGATGCATTCCCAAACGATGCCAATGAAACATTCGACACGGATGGAGACGGCGTTGGTGACAACGGAGATGCGTTCCCGAACAACGCCGGTGAAACGCTCGATTCTGACGGCGATGGTGTAGGGGATAACACAGATGCATTCCCGAGCAATGCTGATGAATCGGTGGATTCAGACGGTGACGGAGTCGGCGACAATGCCGATGCTTTCCCCAACGATGCCAACGAAACATTGGATACCGATGGAGATGGAATAGGTGACAACAGCGACCCGAACCCCACACAACACTACGGTGACGACAGCGATGGCGATTCAATTGCCAATATCGATGATGCCTTCCCGAATGACGCTACGCAATGGTCCGATACCGATGGCGATGGTTTTGGTGACAACGCTACTGGAAACAACCCAGATGCTTTCGTGGACATCTCCACGCAATGGTCGGATACCGATGGAGACGGCTATGGAGATAATTGGGGTAATTCGACTTGGAACTCATCGCGCTTTTTCGTCTGGCCAGGTCAGTTTGTTGACGGAGCCCTCATGGCAGACCATTGTCCCACCGAGTTCGGTAATTCAACAGCCGATGGCTATTTTGGATGTATCGACGTCGATGGAGACGGTGTTGCCGACCTTTACGATGACGAAGTGGGTGATGGGACCAATGAATCCTCCAACGAATCCTCCAATGAAACGCCACCAAGCGATTCTGACGGCGATGGTGTCGATGACCTTTCTGACCTTTGTCCTGGCACGGTCGAAGATGGATACGTCGACATTGACGGATGTCTCTTTGACCAGGACGGCGATGGTGTTGACGACCTCAAGGATACCTGCCCCGAGACATCATCGGGAGTTTCTGTTAACATCAACGGCTGCGCTGTGGAAAACGACGAGGGCTCGAGTTTCTTTGAATCGCTGAGTTCCGGAAACCAAGGCGCAGTGATGCAAACGGTCGGTTTTGGAGCAATCATATTGGCGTTGTTCGGTTTCTTACAGACCAACCTTGTTGCAGCTTTTCTCCCTGAATCCGTTCGATGGCTTCGTGTGTTTCGAAAGGATTCAAAACTCAACAAGGAGGAAATTCGGGAGTTGGAGTACCTCAAATCATTGGTTCAAACTTATTATCAAGATGTAGGAGTTTTGCATGATGAGTTGTATCAACTGAAGTCAGAACTCACTGCCCGATACACGAACAGTGAAGTCAAGAAAATTACCCTTGAGAAAATAAACACCCTCATTTTGGACTTGCTGAGCATGCAAGCACCTGAATTAAGCCACATCGCACACAACGACGCTTACTTTGGCCTTAGTGGATCACTCAATACCAAAGAACGAACAGAATATTTGTCTCAAGATGCGTTGATGCGTTTCGAGGCGAGTGATGAGTCAGATAAGACCAACGATGCTCTCGCTCAAGTTCTCGGCACTCAGCCTTTGGTCGAAATGCAAGGTCAAATCAATGAAACAGACGGAATGGAATACCTTGAATATCCGGCCGGTAGTGGAAGGTGGTTTTACCGGAAGCATTCCGTTGACGACTGGACAAATTGGGCGCAATAACGCTCGATTGTTTGATTGAACGACCTATGGAAAACAAGGGCTTCTCGATTACTGAATGTTTTTTCTTAGGTTTTTGAGAACTCGCAGAGTTGCGCTTTCACCGGCTGAGAGTCCTGATATTCTTCGCATACTTGCGACCTGGTTCCAGGCTTCAAGAAGGCGTCCCTCCATCCATGAATTGAGGAACCACGGGTGAATGTACGACGAACGGCACACTGGACGGGTGTTGCCAAGGTCTGCTGCAACCGTATCAATAACAGCCAACATCGTTTTGTTTCGTTCAAATTGAGTTGTTGGTACGGCCCAATCACCATCTGTCCAAATTTTGTTGATCGATTCGACATCGGGAAATTTCCGAAGCCAATGTTTCATGTCTTTGGCTTTCTGGGGTTGGGCGAGAAATGCCAATCGCTCAGCACAACGGTAGGTTGCTCCCCATGTTCGGAAATTCTTGGCCGTGAAACCTTCACCACTGCTCGCACGGATGTACTGATTGATGTGTTCAGCTTTCAAATCAACTTCATTCCCCGCCTCGGAGATGTACATGAACAAGTCTGCATTCTTTACGCCTAAACGGTTGGTGCGCAAGATAAGGTCCACAAGATGGTCATCTTCAATGGTAATCTCCCAGTTTTTGTCGGATTTTCCAGTGAACGTAAACACTGCATCATGTCGTCCTTCAGCATCGTCACCCCTGATGTGTTTGACATGCATTGATTTGAGTGTCGTCAATCCATAGGAGTTGTTTGCTTTTGCATACTCATCACTCCCCACACGAATGTTATACAAGTCGATAAGACGAACGACAAGGGCAGAAACAGTGTGGAGTTGCATCGAACTTTCCTCAAGGTCACGTTCCACTTGCTTGCGCAGCCGAGGCAATTGTGAGGCGAAATAAACCACATCGTCGTACTTCATTTCTGTTGTGATATCGGTCCATTCAGGGTGGTATCGGTATTGCAAACGCCCTTTTGAGTCGAAGCCAGTCGCTTGGATATGCCCCCTCGCATTTGGACAAATCCATACTTCGCTCCATGCAGGTGGTAGGCCAAGAGCATTCCATCGCAGAATGAGGTCTTCATCCTCGACTTGCATTCCGTCAGGTGTTCGATATTGCCATTCAAATATTCCCTCTTTCAAAGAAATGTTTTCACGCGACACACCGCTGAGCGATGGGTCGCTGCGTACCAAAGTCGCTCTCCTCAAGGCTTCTGCTGAATCGATGGGCACAGTTCCCCGTCTGTGATACATGAAATGAACTTATGGCCCTGTATACAGTGGTTTCACTTTAAGCAAATTGAATCTCTTGTTCGTCAATCCAGTCGTACATGGATTGGATGCTGGGTGCGAGTAACTTTGCATTCGGAGTGAGCGAGTACTTTACCGTGATTGGCACAGTCGAATGGACCGTACGGTCAACGAGGCCGTTTTCCTCGAGTTCTTTCAAACGCCGAGTCACCGTCGTCGAAGATGAGTTGACTCTTTTTTTGATGTCTGTGAAGTGCAGGGGCATGTTCTTGTGGTCAAGAACCATCAATATGTGCAAGAGTTTGGATTTATTGAGTAAGTTGAGTAGTTTGTCTACTTGTGAAAAAACCGGGTCGCATTCAGCCATAGTGTTCATCTCCGATTCAAACTGTTTCAAAACAGTATTTGATT
>DAXG01000045.1 GCA_002506275.1 Euryarchaeota archaeon UBA259
GCAATTATCACCGTTAATATGGACGGAGATTCGGGACCGACGACCATTCCTGGATTTGGTTTCATGCTCGGTATGATGTCCATCATGCTCGCTGGATTTGTTGCTCTACGACGTGAACAAGAGTGAAACCGTCTTCATATGAACAGTATTGATGGACTAAGCCCTCCTGGCTCAGCCATGGACCGACCCTCACGAAGTGAATTGGCTGGCCTTTGGATCTTGGATCCGAATTGTGTTTTTCTCAATCACGGCTCTTTTGGAGCAACACCGACCTTCATTCGAGAAGAACAAAGGAAGTGGCAGGACCTTCTCGAGGAGGAGCCGGTTCGCTTTTACGAAGACTTGGCGATGAAATTCATGGAAGATTCACGCAAGGCCCTCGCAACCATGCTTGAATGCGATGCTGAGGACTTGGCGTTAATTGAAAACGCAACATCTGGAGTGAATACGGTCATGCGGTCTCTTCGTTTCAATGAAGGCGATGAAATTCTCGTTCCTGACCACGCCTATCAGGCCTGTCGCAACACACTTGACTTTGTAACCCAACGGTGGGGGGCTAAGATTGTCACCGTCAACATCCCGTTTCCGATTGAAGGTCAACACGTTATCATTGAACGAATAATGGCGGGCGTCACGCCACGAACCGTGCTCGCGATGGTTGATACCGTCACCAGTCCTACAGGTCTATTGATGCCTTTTGAAGAGATCACTGCAAAGCTTGAGGGCGTTGGCGTAAGTGTTCTTTTGGATGCCGCTCACGGCATCGGAATGGTCCCACTATCGCTTGATTCGTTGGGGGCATCATACACCACAAGCAACTGTCACAAATGGCTGTGCGCTCCCAAAGGCTCCGCATTTCTTCATGTACGAAAGGACAAACAAGAAAACATTCACCCGCTTACCATCAGTCACGGGATGACGTTTCCTCTTGGAGACACGACTCGGTTTCGTCACGAATTTGATTGGACTGGAACACGTGACATCTCAGCACATTGTGCCCTTCCTGCTACCATTGAATTCATGGCTGGGTTGGTCGATGGAGGCTGGCCATCCATCATGCAGCACAACCACGAACTGGCCATCAAAGGACGAAACATTTTGTGTGAAGCGCTTGGAATAGATGCTCCGTGTCCAGATGAGATGATCGCCTGCATATCGACCCTCATTCTTCCCCAAGACGGGGCCACAAACGGAATTCCCCTTCACGAACCTGACCCGCTTCATGCGGTATTGCAAGCCAAGTACGGCATCCAAGTACCGGTATGGTCGTGGCCAAGTCCACAGGGCAGATACATCCGCATCTCAGCCCAAATTTACAATTCGGAAGATGAGTATCGTTACCTTGCTTACGCTCTCAAAAAGGAATTAAGCGTCTAAATGAACATAGCGACGAAACAGCAATGCTGTATTCAAAACAAAGGTTCGTTTTATAAAAAAACTTGAATTTTACAGTTTTCGTGGATACTGTAGCGTTAACTGGTTTGTTCACAATAATTGCAGTCGCTTTAATGACGCCGGGCCCGAATGCCCTCACTTGTTTTGCCCACGGCGGATTGTTCGGGGCGAGGAGCAACATCAAACTCATTCTTGGCATGGTCATTGGCCTGGTTAGCCTTGAACTATCCATCGGCTTGGTCGTGGATGCATTAAGTGAATCCAACACTGCGTTGCAAGTTCTGCACTGGATTGGAATGATATTCCTCGCAGTCATGGTCGTCATCATGTTTCGCGTTAATCCAAAAACGATTGAAACGAAGGGTGTTGATTCGCTCTTGGGAATCAAAGCAGGCATCACAATGCAATTCGTCAACGGTAAAGAGTGGGCCTTTATCATCTTGATAATGAGTAAATTCATAGAATCATTTGGAGGCGGTTTGACGGGAATTGCTGTCATTGTGTTCATCACCGTGTCCGTATGCACGCTCGCGATGGTTGCATGGACCTTAGCAGGGACACGGCTCGACAACATTTTTTCTGACGAAGTGAAGGGTCCTCGAATCTTCAAAACCTGCGGGGTGTTGCTCGGGTTCCTTTGGATTGCCTTTTTGATTCAAGGGCCCGTAACAGGCCTACCTTGAACACACGAAGGCCATTCACTTCTTGCCCTTATCCAATTGCCTTGCTTGCTTTGCCCATTCGTCTCGCTTGACTCGGCCAGGGAAGAACTCGATGGCCTTGTTGACTTGAGTTTCAATCTCTGGGGTCATGTTTCCAACTTGTTCAAAGGTGTAAATGCCGAGCGCATTCAATTTCTCTTCGATGAACGGACCAATCCCTTTGATCGTCTGCAGTGAATCCTTCTCTGAAGCACTTGCGACACCGAGCGTTGCGAAATCAATCGATTCTGCCTTCTTAGAAATTCGTTCAAGGTCTTCGGCTTGCTTGAGTGCCTTCTCATCAAGTTTCACGTCCTCACCGAGCAAAATCTTCGCCTGATTGACCCATTGGTCTCGCTTGACACGGCCAGGGAAGAATTCGATGGCTTCGTTGACGTCAGTTTCAAGTTTTGAGGTCATCTTAGAGACTTGCAAGTAGGTGTAGATTCCGAGCGCATTGAGTTTCTCTTCAATGAATGGGCCGATGCCCTTCATGACCTGAAGGTCGTCTTTATCGCTTGCCTTGGCTGTTCCAAGAATCGCAAAGTCAATCGTTTCCGAGCGTTCTTGAACCCGCTTGAGTTCTTCCTTCTTCTTGACTTCCTTGCTCGCAGGCTTGGCTTCCTTCTTGGCAG
>DAXG01000034.1:0-42841 GCA_002506275.1 Euryarchaeota archaeon UBA259
TGAAATTCGCATGGCGTATGCTGGGCATAGGCCTACATTAATCGGCATTAGGTAATACTGTTTACCAGTCATGAAAGGCGGGAATCATGTTTTCGAATGAACATTTTTCCCCCACAAGTCAATAAATCTCAAAAAAAGAGGAAATGACTCGTAAGAATCCTGCCGTAGTCTTGAAGTCCTCAGTGCGTTTCGCCCAACTCAAGGTGAACGATGTTGAAGTACAATGTCCCCGCAGATGTGCCGAACGACTTGATTGACATTTATATCCAAAATATGGATGCTGCAACGGCTGGAACGGGCAAAATGAACCTGTTTGCTTGCGACCAAAAAATCGAACACCTCAACGATGATTTCTACGACGGCGGCGACAAAATACCAATCACCTCAAACGACCCAGGTCATTTGTTTGAAATCGGTCAACGCTGTCACGATGCTGGAACCATTGGTGTTCTTGCAGGGCAACTCGGCCTCATCTCACAGTATGCCCGAGATTACCCTGATTTGCCGTATTTGGTGAAACTCAATTCAAAATCACACATGGTCAAAACCAGTCAACGCGACCCTGTGTCCCAGGCAATGTGGGAAATGGACGACGTCATGGCTTTGACGCACAACGGCATCAACGTTGTTGGCATTGGCTACACCATTTACATCGGCAGTGAATATGAACACGACATGATGACCGAGGCTGCTCAATTCATTCGCCAAGCACACGAACTTGGTATGATTGCTGTTGTGTGGATGTACCCACGTGGACAAGCTGTCGCCGATGAAAAAGACCCACAACTTATCGCCGGTGCTGCTGGCGTTGCTGCCTGTATTGGTGCTGATTTTGCGAAGGTCAACTATCCTCGTGCATTCGAAGGAATGACCCAGCCGGAATCCCTCGCTATCGCTGCACAGGCTGCTGGACGAACTGGAATTATTTGCTCAGGTGGCGGTTCTCTTCCTGCTTTGGAATTCTTGGAACGCCTTCACGCTCAAATGAGTGTTGGCAACTGCATGGGTGCTGCGACCGGTCGAAACATTCACCAAAGGGATACTGAGTCTGCAGTGCGAATGACTGCGGCTTGTCATGCCATCATATGCGAAGGTGCCTCGGTTGAACAGGCCATGGCCATCTTCGAAGGAAACTGATTCGTTCAGGTGGATGCCAGTTCACCAGAAGATATTGATCATTTCAATTCCTTCAGTAGGGTAGAACGTAAACGTATACAGCATAGAAAAAGACGATGTTAAAGACTACAATGATTGCCATCAACCACCGCTTTTTGCGTTTCGTAAATGTAACTTGATCAACTGACTCGACTGGCTCAGAATCCGTCGAATCCAAAGAGGTTGGATTACCAAAAGGAACGGTGATTGCTTGAATAAAATTTTTGTTTTTGAAAAAATATTGATACAATGTGCCCAAAATCAGTACTGCACTGACAAGAGTTATCACAACATCAATCAGAAATGCAGTTGATTCTGAGACCATGATGAAACGTCGACCTTTTTGGCCTTAAACTCAACGCCGGAAGCGGCAGAAGTAGGCCAAAAACCGACCCTTGTCGGAGATGAGTCACAGAAGAAAACTCATGTTCCGACGGTATAGTCGTCAAGGTAGGCGAGTTGAGCATCGGTCAAGACATCGATACTGAAACCGAGTGTGTCAAGTTTCGTTGTTGCGAGATCTTGGTCTTGCTCCTTCGTGATGTCATACACTTCCTTACCCATCGAACCACCTTCTTTGGCCAAGCGGCAAAGCGAAAGGAACTGGTTTGCAAACGACATGTCCATGACTTCTGATGGGTGGCCTTCTGCAGCAGCGAGGTTCACCAATCGGCCACGAGCAAGCAAGAAAATGCGTCGACCATCCGGCATCAGGAACTCTTCGTTGTTGTCTCGAATCGTTCGAACGGAAGATGCACGCTCTTCCAAATCGGTAATCTTGATTTCACAATCGTAGTGACCGGTGTTGGAGATGATGGCTCCGTCTTTCATTGAATCAAAGTGAGCACCGGTGATGACGTCTTCCATTCCTGTTGCGGTACAGAAGATGTCTCCGATTTTCGCTGCCTCATCCATGGTCATCACACTGTAACCTTCCATAACCGCTCGAAGAGCAGGAAGAGGGTCGACTTCAGTGATGACGACATTGGCGCCCATTCCACGAGCACGCATAGCAAGTCCACTTCCACAGTGGCCGAAACCAGCAACAACGAATGTCTTGCCTGCAATGAGGACAGAGGTCGCTCGAAGAATACCGTCAATGGTTGATTGACCGGTACCGTAAACGTTGTCGAAATCCCACTTGGTAACTGCGTCGTTGACGGCGATGACTGGATAACGGAGGTCGCCAGCAGCTGCCATGGCACGAAGTCGGTGAACTCCAGTGGTTGTTTCTTCAGTACCGCCAATGACACCAGGTGCATATTCTAACTTATCAGTGTGAACACGGACAATCAGATCCGCGCCGTCATCGAGCGTGAGGGTCGGCTTGAACTCAAGTGTTCGGTCAATGCACCAATAGAAATCGTCACTGGATTGACCGTGCCATGCATGAACGGAGTATCCTTCAGCAGCCAACCAAGCGGCCACTTCATCTTGAGTTGAAAGAGGGTTGCAACCGGACCAGGAGATTTCTGCTCCTGCTGCCCGGATGGTTTCAATGAGAACTGCAGTCTCTTTGGTGACGTGAAGGCATCCTGCAACGCGCATTCCAGCAAGAGGTTTGGTGCGCTCAGCTTCTTCCTTGATTTTGGCCATAACCGGCATACGGGCTCGTGCCCAGTCGACAAGGAGTGCTCCTTTGTCAGCCAAATTGATGTCGCGGACGGTGTAGTTCTCAGTCTTATCCAAGTTATCCATGCCGTGGCCAAATACTCATCCCTATTGAATCCCTCGTCAAAGGGTGATGGTAGTAAACTGGCGCGACCAATTTCCCGAATCAGAGAGAACGGTCGGTGCTGTTACCGGTGGTAACGTTGCCGTCGTTATCGATGATGATCGGTGTGCCTTCTTGCCACCCAGGGCAGTTCGAAGAAACCCAGTTGCGGGTCGCCCATTCGCAGATATCGTATCCGCCAGAAAGAATTCCTGAGCGCTTGATGTAGCCGACCTTGACGATGTCCTTATCCTTGGAGAGTACGTTACCGAGCTGTTGGCTGGTGGTGCCGTGTCGCATGGTGCTGTTGATGTGTTCCAGAATCTCGGCAGTGTTACGTGGTCGGTCTCCTAAGAATTTCTTGATTTTCTCTCTGATTCTGGTTGTTTTCATGTGTATTTCCTCCTGTCATGAGGCCATCTCCCATAGAGGGTTGGGGCCACTAAGACAGATGACCGAGGGTGCTCATATAACCCTTCCCGTAGAAAATCGATTATAGTTACATTTCGTATGCAAATGGGGTGTTATTTTCACACCTTCTTTTCGACATGTAAGTAAAAACCAACTATCTCCAGTGGAAATGTGTAACTATTTGTAACAATTACATGCACTAAAGTGCAACATTTAACAATGAGAGGCAGTAACCAGGAGATAAGGTGACTTTGATGTCAGTAAAACAGATTCGAAGCGGCCATCAACGGCGTGTTCTGAATTGGTTGATTGACGGCAGTGGCACGGTTTCCAGTATAGCCGAGTCGCTCAACTTACGGATGCCTCACGCTTCACTGGCGCTTCGGCAGTTGCGGGAGCGAGGAGAAGTGAGTCGCGACGAGCAAGGGAGTATACGTGGTGCTCAACATCGACTCAACGAAGCAGGGCGAGCCAGATTAACCGAAGATGCTCTGGCCAGAGCTCGCAAACTCGTGTCGCAACGACCAACCCAAGCGGAGGGCATCGTTCTGACTCTCGACGGCCCTCACGTTCTGCTTGGTTATGTGAAACCCCCCCGTTCAAGACTGCTCTCCCTACCGAACCAAGGCATCACCGAGCGTAGGAGCATGTCCTCTTTCTCCAGCGGAAAGCAAGGGGGGCGCTGGGCCGTTCAAAGAAGTGGAGAAATCCAGTGGTACACGCTCTCTAATTTTGAGAGGACAGAAGCCCCTCGTTCGCTATCCACGAGAGGAACACTCACCGAATGGACCGAAGAAGTCGACCGTATTGGACTGATTCGAGCGACACTACTCGATTCGAGGAGCGAATGGTTGCTGAGCCCAGGGACATGGTTCAAAGAACCGGAAAAGGCTGCGGAGTTACCGTCTCTACTCACACAAGGCGAGTATACACTCGGCACTGCAACAGGTACGGACTTACGAATCTCTCCAAAAAAAGGTATCCATGCTCATCTTACCGTCGCTGTCAACCGTTCATTAGCACTCAATGCAATGAGTGCAGAAGCCTTAGTGTTTGAAGCTCGTCCGCAACAGCGTTCAAGACGCTATCTACCTATTGATGCGATACAATACTGGTTGCAGTCACGGCATCCACGAATGGCCGATGAAAAAAGAATCATGAAGTTCAAAGAATTAAGTCGGCATTTACTGAATGCTACTGAATCGCCACCCCCTCTGGCCGTTCAGCGGCAGTTACTAACGGATTTTGGTAAAGCAGAATGGCGTGAATCAATCAGCATGAGCACCATGAATTTCTCAGGAGTCTCCGCTAAAGGAGCAAACGCCTTGCTTGAATGGTTCGCTTTTGAATCAAGCAGAGATTGTGTGATTGAATGGCCGTATGCAATCGAAGAGAACAGAGAGATTCTCGAACAAGTTCTTGCCACTGGAAGGTGCCGTATTCTGGTTACATCCGAAGGTGAATATCAAAAATTGAGGTCATCCACCGCCGTGATTCGAAGTGAAAAGACCTTGACGAAAGCCGTCATTGAGATGCGAAGAGGCACGAATATCCCTCTCTCACTTTTGCAAGCACCCGTGGAACGTTCGTCGCAAACGATTCATGAGCGTGTACCGTTATCTGCCAAGGAGTTGCTTGCTGCTTGGAACCAAAACGATGGCTTTGATCAGAACTTGTTTTCAGCAACAGAATCGAACCTTGAACTGCAGCGGTCAATTTGGCGAGCACTTGCTTTTTATCCACAGGGAGATGAACAATGGGCCAATTTGAATGAGAGCAGTACGCCGTTAGCAGCATGGATTGCTACGCCGATGGAGCATCGAACTTCACGTTGGATTCGTTTGCGTTCTGTTTTACCATCAGGTTGGGCTGATTTGTTACCCATTGAACAATGCGAAACGGCGACACTCATCAGCGCCATGCCCAAAGCGTCTCCTGAATGGACGCTCCGAGCACTCGAGAAAACGCGACAACGGTTTACCAACAATGTTGAATCCATTCTCAAGTATCAACACTTCCTGGAAAACGAGGAACTCGGCTCGTGGATGGCAACTTCCCTCCTCTTAGCAGCAAATCAAATGCCAGAAGAGTTTCATGAATTGATTGAACAATCGTGTATTCGTTGGCTTGATGCCCCGCATCAAACCTTACGGGTGTTGGAATCACTGTTCCCGATTGGCACCCCTTTGCCGGACCATATCGAAAACTGTTTGATGAAATGCAAGGCTGCAGCAAAACTCCATCCACAAGATTCAACACTCTATGTGTGGGGTACTTTGCTCCAACACATGGAATTGGGTGAACCGATGACACCGGAGTTCCTGCGTCAAGTCATGAGTCTACTGCCATCTCCTTGGTGGAGGGCGTGGGCCAGTGAATGGTTACAGATTCAGTTGTCTTCAACTTCTGGGCGACGATGGTTAGCCTCGACAGTGTTGCCTTGGCCTGCACTGCTCACGCGTCCAACCGGTGAACGCGGCGGTCTACCTGCATGGTCAACCTCCTACCCTTCACGGCGAATCATGCTCGATGATGTGTTGCATATTTTGTTGCTTGAGGACCATGCTGGAAAACCAGCACTGCTTGATGTCTATGACATGCTTGCCACTTCCGAGCGCAATGAATCGGTGCATTATGGACGCACGCATCCACTGGTAGGATGGCTCGCTCGCTCGGTTGATTCATGGCCCGCAATGGGATTGAATGTTCTTCATCAAGGGGATGCTGAAATCGGTGCATTGCTCTATGCCCGCTCCTTTGCATCGAAATTAGAATAATTCGATGACTTGAAAAGGGGTAGGCCGCAGGAATCGATTGCCGTACCCGCAACATCTGGCAGAGCTACTGTGAAAATTGCTGTGAAGTCCGATACCAATGGTACGGTCCGCTATCGAAGACTGAAGTGACCCTTCGGGGAATGACCTTCGGTGCAAGGCGGTAAACCAACCGGTAGGTAATGGGTCCTCGTGCGACGACAGGATGAACACGAGACAACCAACCTATTGGACAGCATAAACCCTGACGCTGGGTCAGGCCCTCGAGCATTGCGATGAAAAGGGCCGTTACGCGTCGGGGTACAGCTCCTGCTGATTTCACTTCATGCCAAACTGCGTTGTTTTTCTCGTTTTGAGGCGATGCAATCAAAGAGCCGCTTATCCCACAACGAATTATGACCTCCTCACGGCGTTTTCGCTGTTGCCTCGTCGGGGGGACTTTTGACCGGCTCCATGCAGGTCATCGTTTACTGTTGAATGCTGCCAGCAAAGATGCAGAACAGGTCGAAATCCACATCACTTCGGACCTTATGGCCGAATCAAAATCTCTATTCGTTCAATCCTTTGAGGACCGTCGAAACGAATTACTCGATTGGGCTGATGCTCAATCAGGCTGCAAAATTACCGTTCATCAACTCAACGATAACTTCGGACCAGCACCTAAGCATACGGTTGCTGACGCCATTGTAGCGACTCCTGAGACTCGCGGCATGTGCGATGCGATCAACGAACAACGAGCCTCCAACGGATTATTGCCGTTGCATGTCATTGAAGTCATGCACCTTGATGGATTCGAAGGTGGTATCATCAGTTCCTCAGCCGTCCGAAACGGACACATGGACCGTGAAGGACATCCATGGATGCCACTTGAATTACGTCAAGCGAATCTCAGAATGGCTGCAGCACTCGATTATGAACTCAAAACACCGATGGGTACGCTGTTTGAAGGGCCAGAAGACGACCCTGAAATCGGAATGGCTGCTGCATTGGACGGCTTGCCGTCACCCCATGGGGCCATCATTACGGTCGGAGATGTTACCACGAAAACAATGCTTGACATGGGCTTAACACCCGATATTGCACTCATCGATGGACAAACAAAACGTACGGAATTGGAAGAGGATTTGAAAGTGAATACCAAGCGTTTTCATCACCATTTGACTGCTGTCAATCCTGCTGGGCTTCTCACCCCCTCACTCAATCAGGCCATTGCTCAAGCCCTCGTTGCCGAGGATTCTGTCGTTTTGGAAGTTGACGGTGAAGAAGATTTGGCGCCGTTGGTGATTCATTGCTTGGCTCCACTTGGCACGGTGGTCATGTACGGGCAACCTCGAACGGGTGTCGTTCTACAATACACAACTTTAGCGGTCAAACAGCGATGCCGTCATCTCCTTTCACTGTTCGAGGTTGTATAATGCCGGAGCAAAATCCAATGGTCAGTCTTACCGTTTGCGTGCGAGACGGTGTGGATTGGATTGACGGTTGCATCGAATCACTCAAAGCCCAAACCTACCGCCCAATCGAAATTATTGCGGTTGATGACGGTTCAAGCGATGGCTCAAAGAAAAAATTACTCGCATGGCATGACCTCGAGGCGGAAGTTCCAACTCGCATCTTGACGCAAGAACCCAAAGGCCTCTCGTCAGGCAGACAATGGGCAGTGGATGAATCGAAAGGCGATTGGATTGCCATCACCGACATTGATGTGCGGCCCGAACCGGACTGGATTTCAAAACTGGTCGAAAACACCCAACCCATCGATGAGAACGAGAAAGTCGTCGCTGTAACTGGACGAACTGTTTTCGAACATGCGGGCGATATTGTCAGCCGTGTTCGTTCGGTGGAAATCGCCACGAAATACCGTTCAAGGCCACGACAAACCAGTTTAGCCAACGGGCCATGTTCGATGTTTGAACGCCAAAGTCTACTCGGAATTGGAGGATTTGATCCGAAATGGTACCATGCCGAAGACATGGAGGTAAGTCTTCGATTAATGGCAGAAGGTGGAACGATTGTCTACGCACCTGATGCTGTTGTCCATCACGTTCCTGAAATTGAATCTTCAAGGTTCCTCGCTAAGCGATGCAGAGATGCTCGAGCCCACACCCGTATCGTTCGCCATTATCCTCGACGAAAGCGAACGGGCCCAGGTTTGGACTTCATCGGGAGTTCTACGGTGGTGCTTGCGGTCTTCCCCCTGTGGCTCATGGCCCTTGTCTCTGGAATTCCGTTCCTCACTTCGTTTATCACACAACCCGATTGGTCGTGGGAGGTGGCTCAAACTTGGTGGCAAACAAAGCTGCTGTTGTTCACGCTGATACTCATGGTCATTCATGAAATAATTCTGTGGCGAGGACCGCTGGGTGTGGTGAACCGTGGTGCTTTGAAAGCGGGTAAGTTCTCCATCTTCGAGATTTTCAAAATTCGAAATTTGACAATGCGTTGGAGCATCGCATTGTGGAAAGGATTAGCGCTTGGGATAAAAGACGCCATTCAAGGGAAGAATGGACACAAACCGATGTTCGGTCAACAACAGAAGTGAACTCAGTCCAAGTTGTCATCGCCTTCAGGTGCGTTGGCAGCCATGAGCAAACCAAGTCCGAAAGCAATCAATGCGATGCTCACGGAATAAACTCCAACATCAATCCATCCGGTGTTAACGATACCGTAATAGAAGTAGAAAATAATTCCGAGCAAGACAGACCAAGCGCCGAAGAGTTTGTTCCATCCGCCGATGTCTGGGTCCACCAACGCAGGCCAGGTGTCGTTGACAAGGATGCTCTTGAACCAGCCAGCGATTCCGGATTCGTCGTTGCCGAAGGTTCGAATTCCAAGGCCAGCCAAAGCGATACATAGGCCGATGAAGATGAAGTCAGAAAGGACCACTTGAACGCCGTCAGATTTTGGCTCAAAAGCCGCATTCATTGCTTCAAAGGTAAACAATCCACCCCACGAAAGGTGATAGGTTGGATGAACCATTCCAATGATGTTCAATACGGCCAAGAAGATACCGAATATACCGATACCAGCGTACCAGTTTGCCATGGTGCGAGATGGGTTCAACAACATCGAAACAATGGTGGCGTCAGCGTCGCTGTTTTCTGTGCTCATAATCCGCCCACCTACCTTTTGGATATAAGCACACCGAAGCATTCAGAATTGTATTGTTTCGCTATATAGGCAATCAAAGTCGTGATTGATGGCGATAAGGTCGTTGGAAAACTTCTTCCATTTCCGATTCGGACTCAATCATAATCGCTTGTGCATCAACGTTGTTTGGGATGCAGGAATTGATTTGCTTTGAGCGGCCGTATCGCCCTTTACTTATGGTGCGAGCAGTGACCAGTCCGAGCATATCAAGGTTCGAAATGAGGCCCGAAACTCTACGTTGAGTCAAAGCATTGTGGCCAATGTATCGGCACGCTTGTTGGTAAACATCGTACACCTCTCCAGTCTGAATATTACGCAGGCCGTTCTTCTCATTGAGGAGGACGGATGCCAAAACGAGCTTTTGTTGACTTGGAAGCGACGAAATCACTGGAATCATCTGATCCCTCTCAATTTGGTGTTGGGCCATTCGAACATGCCGTTGAGTGACGGTTGAATCACCGTTTTGTTCGGCTCTTTCAGTCGAGACACGTAACAAATCCAATGCACATCGTGCATCACCGTGTTCTTGAGCAGCAAGTGCTGCACACAAGGCAATAACGCCTTCATCAAGAATTTCTTGCTTGAGCGAGCCTTCTGAGCGTTGGCGCAAAATGTCCTGAAGTTGGCTAGCATCGTACGGATTGAACACGATGTCAAGTTGCCCTAGACGAGAACGAACGCGTGGGTCGAGGAAATCGGTGAATTTCAAATCGTTCGAAATACCGATGACGCAAGTTCGAGCGGATTTTAACGAGGCGTTGAGGCTGGTGAGATTGTACAGAAGATCGTCACCTGCTTTACGAACCAAGTGGTCAATCTCGTCGAGAACAAGAATGTAAACGCCGCCTTTTTCGTCCATTCGACGAACAAGTTCCGCAAACACACGGTCTGTTGGCCATCCTGTAAATGGAATCTCATCGATTTCGTGTTCTTCACGCAACGAGTTCCCAAGATGGCTCAAGACCCGGTATTGGGTATCAATTTGTCTGCAGTTGACCATGATTGAACGAACGGCTCGGTTCTTTTCTGCGCCTTTTTCTTCGAGTTGGTTGCAGACGAATTTTGTCACTGCCGTTTTTCCAGCGCCGGTGACGCCGTAAAGAGTCATGTTCGATGGAATTTGACCGTTCAAAGCTTCAACCAAATTGAAAGCAATGGCTTCGATTTCCTTCTCCCGATGTGGAAGGTTTTCGGGGAGGTGGTCGTGACGAAGTTTTTCCTTGTTTAAGAACAGAGTTTGCCGTGAGAGGAAATCATCGAAAATGTTTCTGCTCATGTTGGTGGCCTCTTGGGTTCTGGTCGAATCGTCAAAGTTCCGGGCGGGACTTGCGCGATAATGTGCGTTAGTCCGAGTCCCCCTCATAAGTATGACCGTCGATGAGATTTGCAGGTAGAGTTTTCAATCGTTCTGTGAATTAAATACGAGATTATAAAGGGTCTCGCTTTATACGCTCTTTCAGTAAAAAATAACACACTTTTGGGTCGTTTTCCGAACGAAAGCCCCGCCAAACTCACTCGTGGTATTTCTTCATTCCAAGAACCCAATTCTCTCCGCTTCGATGAAGACAAAGTCCGTCTTCAGCATGGTGGACATTTGCTGGATGAACTGGATATTCATCGGTCACAGTGACTTCTGAATGAACACCGGGTTGGTCAATGTAGGTGTGCGTTACAATCAACCGAACGGATTCTGCCTTTTCTGCCAGCGTTTGAATGTCTGAAGGTTTGTGGTGATGGTCAGAATCAACCCATTCAGGATACCCCATTTCGATGATGGCCATGCTTGCTGAACAGATTTCATCATGGAGCGTTTGGCACGGACCTGAATCACCGCTGTGAACAAAGCTTCCTTCTTGACCAGAATTGAAATGGTAGCCGTAAGGATCCACCGATTCATCGTGTTGGACGCGGAACCGTTTCCAAGAGAGTCCGGAATCCAATTCTCCTTCGACTTCTGATTTCCATGTAACGGTCGCAAATATTTCTTCCAAACTACCTGGATAGGCCAACTCACACAATTTCCACAGATGTTCCTTGACACCATCAGCAGCAACAACCGTGAGAGGTTTGAGCATGGCACGGTCGGAAATGTACCGACGTTCAAGCAACAAGAACGGGAATCCAAACACGTGGTCACCGTGAACATGGGTGATGAAGATGGTCTCAATCTCGCTGAGAGGAACGCGAGCACGACGTAGACTTGCCATCGCAGTTGGAGGACAGTCAATGATGTGCTTGCCATCGATGAGTGCAAACGAGTGATATCGGCCGTACGGCATGAAGGCGTTACCCGTTCCAAGCATCTTCACCTCCTTGGCCATACCTTGTCCAAGAGGGCCGACTTCTTTTCTTCATCGGTCGGGAAAAATGGCCGTTGTTCAACTGGAAGAGAACGTCTCAATAATTCGCTGAGAAGTTTTCTCCGCCGAAAGCAGGGCCCCTTCGACGCTCCCATGCACGGTGTGGTCTCCGCATACGAACGGACCTTCGGTTGCTGATGATTGACCGGTAAGTGCAGTGCCGGCTGCAACTTCTGGTAAAGCGTGTTCAATGTGTTGAGTGGCTAAGGTTTGCCATGCATCTACTTCGGAGCCGAACCATGAACGTAATTCCTTTGTAGCTACATCAAGCACTTGGTTTGCGTCGGTGAGGCCCAAGGAATCTGCAGTTTCACCAACGATGGTGACGGTAACCAGTGAACGGCCCTCAGGTGCATAACTGGGCTGTACATCGGAGGGAACGGCGATGTGGGCAATCAATTGATTGTGGAGTTTGACATCGCCGTTGAGCATGATGTGGTTGGAAGTGAAAGGCGATGTGGGTGCATCAAAATGCAGCGTCCAAACATGGCGCTTGCTTTCACTCCGTCGAGGATTGTAAGCATGAACGACGGCGTCAAACGTTTTTTCCTGACCACCAATTCGCAGGGTGTGCTCATCAAGAAGTTCGGCCTCAGTGCTCAAATGGATGCGTTGGTCGCCGAGCACATCAGCCAAAAAGCGGGGGGCTGCGGCAATTCCATCTTTTGGTAGAACCATGTCACCTTCCGACATCATTCTGAAGACGAACCGAAACATTCTCTCGTTTGTTCGCAGGTCCTTTTCAAGAAAAATACCGGAAAAAAGCGGATGAAAGAATCGGTCAATCATGGATTGTGAGAATCCTCTCTTGCGCAGCATGGTGCTGGTTTCCTTATCGTCCCCCTCAAATACTCGCTCAAGGTTTCCTCGACGGACCGAATGGCGTAAACGAGCAACGCGCAGCAAATCAAACTGCGAAGCAAAACCGTTCAATCCGCCTGCAAGACCTTGAATCGGTCGTCGGAAAGGGTCGGCTAAACGCCAAAACTTGGCCTTGCCTTTCTTGCGTTGAACGACTACCGCGCCGGGCTCAAACGCTTGAGCACCAAGTTTCTGGAAATCAAAGGCACGCTTCGAAGTCGGATAGGCGGATTGCATCACATGAAAGCCATGGTCAAGTAAAAATCCGTTGACTTTATCGGTCGTCATTCGTCCGCCAATGCGGTCTGCTTTTTCGTAGACCTGAACATCAAAACCCGCCTCATGTAAGATTGCAGCGCATCGAAGTCCAGACAATCCTGCGCCGAGAACTGCGATCGATTGGCTCAACATACCACCTCAAATGTTCAGTTTTTCTTTGAACTCTTCCAAGAAAGGCCCCATCGATTGAATAAGCAAAGCATCAGGGTGTGTTCGTATGACAAGACCGTCAAGGTACATCAGCGCTCGAATAATCGGGAAGGCTTCCTCACCAAAGTTCGCTCCTGCGTGTTCTACCGCAGCACGGACCGTTTTCATCATGATACGGGTGAGGCTTTGTTCACCAACCGGCTTGTTCTCAAAGTCGTGGTATATTTCGCCCATCGTCGAATAATACTTCTTGAGTTTCTTTTCGTTTGGTGTGACTTCGGTCATGGCAAGCAACGCCGTGAATGCCTCTTGCCGTTCTTGGCGAGACAGGTGGTCGAAGAAAGTAAACAGCGAGTGCGCAACATGTTTCGGCGCATGGCATATTGCTCCGTTATCGATGAACACGAATTTTCCGTCTTTGTCCACGATACAGTTCCCTGGATGAAGGTCGCCGTGGAAGGTACCAATTCCGAACAAGAAAGCACCGTGTATGCGGAAGAACTGAAGCAGGAAATCCCAACTGAGCGATTTTTCCTCGATGCCTTCTTCCAGTGACATTCCTTCGATGTATTCAGAGACAAGGATGTCTTGGTTGGACAGTTCAGAATAGTACACTGGGAATCGAAGCAGTGACATTTCGAAGTCGTTGGACAAGGAAGTCTGAATGCCCTTGAGTTCATCTGCCCCTTTGATTTCGTTGCGCAAGTCGAGTTCTCTCAATGTATAATCCGCAACGTGATTGATCAACGCCATTGGGTTGCCAACCTTTCGGAGTTTTGGCGCAAAGATGAGGAATATTCGCAACCATCGACGCATTCGAGTTACTTCTTTCTTGAATTCAACGGCGTTTGTCTGCTTAATGAATTTGATAACGACTTCTTCGCCCGTCTTCAGTCGCCCACGATGGACTTGACCTACCGATGCTGCTGCAAGGGGTTGGTCGTCGATGAAATCAAACGCATCGGTGAAACCTTTCGGTGCTTTTTTGGCGATGGTTTCGTGCAAGTTCTCAGATTCAATGGACGCAGCATGCTGATACAATTGTTGCAGTTGGCGGCATTTTTCGACACCGAGTAAATCCGGACGGAGAGCGAAGATTTGAGCTAATTTCACTGCGATGAGGCCTTGACGTTGAATCCAGTCAAGGTCAGCGGGTTTCTTCCGCAAAATTTGTCGCATAAAGCGAAAGAAAGTGAATGCTCGCATACACCGTTTTCAGGACAACGGCTTATCAAAGGATGTTTTTTCTCAATCCGATTCTTCGTCCAATTCTTCATCGATGAAAATCAATGTGTAACGCCATGTTGGTTCATCGCTACCTTCGACGGCTTCTCGGCGAACACGGACATTACCGTTGTCAGGATATCGAGCAAGCAGCGCACCTTGGATGATTCCGTCGTCAAGTTCCCAAAGTGGTAATGCCTCTTTCGAATCGGTGTTTGCAGGGTGAGCAAGTTTGACGATGATGTGGAAAAACGGGTCACTGTCGTAATCGAGTTCTCCCAGCCCAGCATGTTCCCACCAGTCCATCAATTCATTGAGGTATTCAACATGACCTTCGATTTTTCGAAGACTGAAGGTCAATTCTTCGCCGATGCGTTGTCCAACTTGACGCAACATGGTGTTGATGTCTATGCCAAGCTGGTTGAGGCTTTGGACGGTTCCTTCTTGCAACGCGGTACGTGCTTGATTGATGCCACGCGTTGATGCGAGGAACGATTCAGGGTTGAACGGCGTATCTTTTTCGGGAAGTTCGGTACTGACTTGAAGTGCATCGCGGAATTGATCAAGGAACGAACCTTGTCCAACGGTAAGTCGCAACGGGTCGACGATTCGCTCTTCAGTAAAGCGCTTCTTTGCACTTTCAAAATCCACAGCCTTGTTCCAAATTGCGGAAACGAAATCCGAATGAGAACTGCTGAATACATCGGAGTTGATGACCAGTGCAGCATCTTCTCGGCCTCGTCCAACGGGGTTTTCCTCGACATGGAGGAATTGAATGACGTTGTTCGTATCCTGCAGAACACCCAAGGAATTGATTTCATCGGTGTGACGAACCTCAATGGCATCATCGAGTTGGTCGTAGAATCGTATTGTTCTTCGATCAAGTTGGGCAAGAACGGTCACTACGACGCCACGTTGAGAGGCTGAATTTACTTCAGCGAGGCCGGATGAACGGCAGAGATGGAGTATGCCAAATCGGCCGAGAAGCAGTGTGAGGCGCTCTTCGGCCTCATCAGCAAAGTTCGCAATCTTCTTGTGAATGTGTTCTCGACCTTTTAGCACAGCAAATCGAGCGTTCGTTTCTCCAGATTCACTGTCTTTTTCTTCTTCATAGTCGGATTTAGCACCGGACATCAGTTTGTCAAACGATTGGCTGGTACGGTCAATTCGCTCGCGCTGGTCTTTAATGAGGCGCTTGAATAAAACCGGAAGCGACGAACAAGAAAAGCGCATAGGTCGGTCGGCAGTAACGCTAACCAAGCCAATTTCGGTGAGTCTTGACAATGAGTTGTATGCATCAAGGCGGTTGGTGCCGAGTTTCTTTGCCAACTCGCTTGCTTTGAGTTCTTTTGAGGTCGAGAGGAGAACAACGGAGCGCGCTTCTCGCTCGGACAATCCGGCATCTTGGAACAATTCGGTCCAATTCATTTCATTTCTCCTCCGGATGAGAGGGAACTGAATGCATCAAGAATCCGAGCAACGTGACGGCGTGGTCGGAAGAGCCAGTCGTAACAATAGTGGACCTTGCGGTCCGGTCCGATGAGGAACGAAGACTTGCTTGGGAAAATACCGAGGTGAACGGGTACGCCGTATGCATCGGCAACCTCGCGGTCAGGGTCGCTCAAGAGTGCAAAAGGTAAATTCAGTTCAGATTTGAAACGGCGGTGGTCTTCAAGAGAATCTTGGCTGATTCCAATCACTTCGACCGGAGGGGTCAGCGATTGGAACAAATCGAACTGTTCCTTGAACGTCAAACACCCGCGCTTACAGGTTGGGGAGCCGTCCTTAGCATAGAAGAACAGAACTTTCCATTTGTCGTCATAATCGGCCAACGAAATGGTTTCCTCGGTCGTCGATGGAAGCGTGAAATTGGGTGCTGTCTGACCGACAAGTTTGTTTCCCATACCACTGCCTCAAGAGTTGTACTTGTAAAGTAGTACTATGCTTGTTCTGGAATTAAGTGACCCATACGCTTTGCCTTCGTGGAAAGATAATGGTTGTTGGTTTTGCATCGACCGGTGATGTGAGGGACACGTTCACCGATCGAGATACCGTTTGAACGAAGCCCTTCGATTTTGAGAGGATTGTTGGTCATCAACCGGACTTTCGAGACGCCGACTTGCTTGAGCATGTGTGCGCTGAAGTTGTATTCACGTCCATCGGCCGGCAAATTGAGCGCGAGGTTTGCATCAAGCGTATCCATTCCCAAGTCTTGTAGTGCGTAAGCGCGTATCTTTGCTTCAAGGCCAATACCGCGACCTTCTTGTCGCATGTAAACAACAGCACCGCATCCTTCTTCTTGTATACGCTTCATTGCAGCACGCAACTGTGGTCCACAGTCACACTTAAGCGAACCAAATGCATCACCAGTCAAACATTCAGAATGGATGCGTACCAGTGGAGATTTCGTCGTGTCATCAAGTCCAACGGAGAGTATGCTGTGTTCAGCTCCAGCGTCGTCAACGAAGACGCGCATTCTAAAATTACCTTCTTCGGTAGGAAGTATAGCGTCTGATTTGATGTCTTTGGCAAGGTTATAGTTCTTGATATCAAGGTTGTAGTTCTTGTTCATGATTTGAGGTTTGCTAAACTGATTATAAAAGAGTGTATTGAACCTCGATTTCCAAAAACACTTCTTTATAACCTCTGCTCGAAAACTGTTCTTTATGCACACCGTGGAATGCGATTTAGGAGTTGCGGCAATTGTCCGCAGATCCCGAAGTATTCTGCTCGTACAAGAGGCGCACGGTCGCTACAAGAACTGCTGGGGCCTTCCTAAAGGATACGTCAACAAGAGTGAGCTACCAAGCCATGCTGTCCTGCGTGAACTTTCTGAAGAATGCGAAGTCGATGGCCGCGTCGTTGGTGTACAATCCGTTCGAGAGCGCCTGCTTGAGGGCGTACCTGCCATTTTCATAGCCTACCTGGTTGAACTGAAGGAAAATGAAAACCCGACCCCTGGTGAAGAAGTCGTCGAAACACGATTTGTGAACGCTGACGAGTTCGACTCTCTCAACTGGATCAGCGATGCCATGCATTCAATGGCACTCTCCGCTGTCAATTCCAATCAGGCACTGCGTACCATCGATTACGAGAACACCCGTGGCCACCCGTACATGCTTCACACGCTACCGAAGACATGGGGTGGAGAAGCATGAACCCTCGACTCATTGACCGAGTAAGGTCATGCAATCAAAAACCGGTAAACACCGAAGGGAAATACGTCCTCTACTGGATGATTTCCAGCCGAAGATTCAACAGCAATGCTGCGCTTGAATACGCAGCACACCTCGCCGAGCAACACGGCGTACCTTTGCTGGTCCTTGAAGAGATATCCACCAGTCACCAGTACGCAAACGACAGAATTTGCACATTCATGATTCAGGGCATGCTCGAAAACATTCGCATTTTCAAAGACAACAACATCCGATATGTGCCGTGGGTTGAGACACCACTCAGCGGCCACACAGGCAAACTCCACGACCTGTCCAAAGAGGCCGTGATGATTGTCACCGACGACTTCCCGACGTACTTCCCATCCAAGGCAGTTCGCCACGCAAGCCGTTCAATAGCCCGAAACATGGTCGCTGTTGACTCCAACGGTGTGTTCCCTATGTCTTGGACTGAGCGGGCCTATCCAACGGCCCATGGATTCCGCAGATTCGTCCACCAAAATTTCGTCGAATGTATGGAAACTTGGCCTCAATTCAATCCCGTTTCCAAAGACCATTCGCTTTGGCTTGACGACGAACTGTACTCCTCGCTTTGTGAGCGTTGGGAGTTCAACGTCACACCGTTTGAATGGCTCTGGCGCGCCAGTGAACCTGGTAGTTCAGGCCGTGATGCATTGTCAACCATCGACATTGACCATTCTGTACCGCCCGTACCTCATGCACGCGGAGGTCGAAGCACCTCTGTTCGAATGCTTCAAGAATTCCTCTCAAACCGACTTTACAGGTATGCTGATGACCGGAATCAAGTGAAATCCCCTGCTACCAGTGGTCTTTCTCCGTGGTTCCACTTCGGACACATCTCCACCGTTGAAGTGATTCAGCAAATTTTAGTGACCAACAACTGGGACCCTGAAACCATCCAGATGCCTCGAAAGGGCTCAAGAGAAGGATGGTGGAACCTTGACCGAGCCGTTGAAAGCTTCCTCGACCAAATCATCACGTGGAGAGAACTTGGGTTTAACAACGCCTATCATATTCCTGAACACAACCAATACGAATCCCTTCCGGACTGGGCAAAGACAACCCTCATGGAACACGCAAGCGACGAACGTGTTCAGTACACCCTCAAACAAATCAAAGAAGCCGATACACACGACGAGATTTGGAACGCTGCACAGCGACAATTGGTCCGTGACGGCATCATCCATAATTATCTAAGAATGCTGTGGGGGAAAAGAATTCTTGAATGGTCTCCATCGCCCCAAATCGCTGCTGAATGGATGATTGAACTCAACGATTGTTATGCTTTGGACGGTCGCGACCCGAACTCGTACACGGGAATTTTCTGGGTTCTTGGCCGACACGACAGAGCATGGGGTCCTGAACGTGCAATTTTTGGAAAGATTCGCTATATGTCATCTGCAAACACGCGACGCAAGTTCGACTTGAAACCGTACCTTCAAGAATACCGTTATTGAGGTGAGAAAGTGGAATTCAAGCACTCTACAGAAGTTGTGACCAGTGTCGAAGAGACCTTTGCTTGGCACGAGCGAAAAGGAGCGTTTCGACGCCTCATGCCGCCGTGGGAAAAAGCCGAGCAAGTCGGTGAACTCTCTTCGCTGGAGGACGGCACACGGCTCACCTTCAAATTTCCAATGGGCCCAATCAAGATGAAGTGGATTGCCGAACATTCGGGGTACGAACCACCGCATAAGTTCGAAGATACCATGATCAAAGGCCCGTTCAAGACGTGGCACCACGTCCATTCCTTTGTTGAAACAGAAAACGGAACCTGCAGAGTTGACGACCATGTTGAATACACGCTGCCAATGGGTATACTCGGACGCGTCTTTGGTGGAGGAAACGTGCGTAAAAGGCTGCAACGCATGTTCAAAGCACGTGAAATACGACTTTCTAAGGATACAAAACGATACAACAACTTCGCACACATCAAGCGTAAGAAAATCTTGATTGCTGGCTCATCAGGTCTTATTGGTCGACAACTCATTGCGTTCTTTGATACCGCAGGTCATGATGTATGGCGTCTTGTTCGTAAAGAGCCTGGTAAAAACCAAATTAAGTGGAGTCCAAGTGACGGGGAAATCAACGCTGAAGAACTCGAAGGTTTTGACGCCATCATCCACTTGGGTGGTGCGGGTATTGGCGACAAGCGCTGGACAAAACAGCGAAAAATCGTTCTTGAAAAAAGTCGTACTGACAGCACAAGTCTCCTTGCTTCAACCATTGCAGGTCTCAAAAACAAGCCTGAAGTGTTCATTGTCTCAAGCGCAATGGGCATTTACGGTAGCCGTGGCGATGAAGAATTGACTGAAGAGTCAGCTGTCGGTGAAGGGTTCCTACCCGACATGTGTGTGGCTTGGGAAAAATCAGCGCAAGCCGCTATTGATGCAGGTGTGCGAACCGTACACTGCCGTACCAGCCTCGTGCTGGATGCAACCGGTGGCGTACTTCAGAAGATGTTGCTGCCTGCTCAACTTGGTGCCGGAGGTCCAATTGGATGGGGTAAGCAATGGTATTCTTGGATTGCCATGGACGACCAAGTCTACGCTATCGACCATTTGATGATGACTCCAGAATGTGAGGGTGTCTACAACTTTGGTTCTCCGAACCCCGTTCGACAAAAGACGTTTGCAAAAATTCTTGGCAAAGTGCTGTGGCGACCATCGTTTATTCCCGTCCCACCAATTGGCATTTGGTTCCTGCTCGGAAAGATGGGCGTAACCCTAGCCACTGACAGCGGTAAAATACGACCGAACCGGCTTACTGAAAGCGGGTATGAGTTTCAATATACCACACTTGAACCTGCTCTAAGAGATGCTCTTGGCAAGTGGAAGAACTGATACGCTTTTTGTTTCATTCACGCTGTTCAGTCTTTGATTGAATGAACTGAAGACGAACACACGTAGATCTATGGACTGTTTCAAGGTCAAATCTTTACAAGGATGCCAAAACAATCTGCAGTTTCGTACCCTTTGCATGAACAAGACTCACACTCGCTCCAACGTTGATTCATCAGTCAAAGTTTGGCGAAAGCAACGTTGAGAAGGCAACTTGCATCTTCCGGTAGAAGTTGAGTGTGAGTCGACGGCTCAGGACATCTCCATTGCGGCGAATTGCTTCACTCAATATGGCGTTGTAAGCCATGCACATCAATCGGGGAGAACGTCGGGCATCTTTGTCGAGCAACGGCAGCAGGCCAAGAGCGCTCTTTCGATGAGCGTGAATGTGGTCAATGTAGTGGCGCATGAAGTTCTGCCAGGATTTGGTACCTGCGAGTGCTGGGTCGCGCAAATCAGATTGGGTGATGCCAAATTTAGCGAGCTCTTCTGAAGGAATGTAAACGCGGTTTCGTGACAAATCTTCTTGAATATCACGGAGCACATTAACCAGTTGGAGAAAAATTCCCATTTCGACGGCGTGACGGCGGGCATTCGGGTCGCTGTATCCATAAATTTCAATCAAGCATAGACCGACAGTAGAAGCGACACGGTAGCAGTACCGGCGCAAATCCTCAAAACGTTCGTAGGTTGTTTCAAACAAATCATCTTCCATGCCGTTGATGAGTTCGCGGAGGTGATCCACCTCGATAGGATAGCGGTGAAGAGTATCGGCAAGGGCAATGAACATGGGTTCGTTCATTTTGTTGCCTGCCTCGATAAGGTCGAGGTTTTCTCGGAAAGAGTTGAGAGCACGCAGTCGCTCAAAGTGTTCTTGTTTTGAGAACAGTGAGTTGTATTTACGTTGTTCAAGAAGCACTTCGCTTTGAGTTCGAGTGAGCGAATCAAGATGGCTCAAGTCACCTTCTGGTAGCCAGTCACCATCGACGATATCGTCAACTCGGCGGCAGAAGGCATAGAGTGCATTGACTGCTTTACGCTTCGGTTCTGGTAGATGTCGGAAGGAACGGAAAAACGAAGACGAGGCTGCCCGGGCAATGGCTTCACATTCGATGTAAGCAGATTGAACGCGTTCAGCCATACCGACGTCATCTTGATTGCTCAACAGGAAACTTGAACGCACTTGACCCACTCCAACATCACCCATCCACTGCTGTCCATATATCAAGTGTGGTTTTTTTTAACATCGACAATCGGTCAATGAAATCAAGCCAGTTGCGTCCAATCGACGTCTGCTTCAGCCATCTCGACTTCTTCGACATCCATCTGAGCCAGTTGGAGTTTGCCGGAAAGTTCGTCGTTCACTGCATGCCAGTACGAATAGGCTTCAATGACCCAAATACCGGATTCACGAGTTCCGTTTCCTGAACCTTTGACACCACCAAACGGCAAATGTGCCTCTGCGCCAGTGGTTGAGTTGTTGATTCCGGTCATTCCAGCCTTGATTCCGGTCTTGTAGCGGTAGGCTTCAAGTCGGTCGTTGGTGTAAATGGCCGAGGAAAGACCGTAAGGGCTTGCGTTTGCCAAGTGAAGTGCATGGTCAAAGTCGTCTGCCTTGCAGATGGTAACCGCTGGCCCGAAGACTTCTTCGTGGAAACATTCCATGTCTTCGGTCACTTCAGTAAAGACGTGAGGCCACATGTAAACGCCATCTTCAGCATTGCTGAGGAAGTTTGTAGGTTTGTTCTGGCTTGTGATACGGCCTTCTCCGAAGATCTGCTTTGCACCAGATGCATTGCACATGTCAACACCGACAAGGAAATCCTTCGCATACTTTTCAGAGAGCATAGGCCCGTAGAGAACACCGTCATGAACCAAAGAATCGCCAATGGTTGTTGATTCGACCTTTGCCATGAACATGGTCATGAAATCATCGTAAATGTCCTTGTGAAGAATAAGATTTCCAAGTGAGGTGCAACGTTGTCCGGCCGTACCGAATGCTCCCCAGTAGGCGCCTTCTACGGCATTTTCGAGGTTGGCGCTTGGCATGACAACCAGTGGATTCTTGCCACCGAGTTCAAGCGAACACGAGACGAGGTTTCGTCCACAGACTTCACCAATCATCTTACCGACTTCAGTAGAACCGGTAAAGGAAATTTTGTTGACTCGGCCTTCATCAACGGCGTCGACCAAATGTTGTCCGGCTCCGCTTCCTTTTCCGTGAACCAAGTTGATGACACCGTTTGGCAATCCTGCTTCATGCATGATTCGAGCCAGAGCAAAGGAAAGCAGTGGTGCGTCTTGTGGACTCTTCCAAACGCAGGTGTTGCCGCACATGATTGCTGGAATCATCTTCCAGAACGGTACTGCTGCGGGGAAGTTGCAAGCGTTGATGATACCGCAGACACCAAGCGGGCGGCGGTAGGTGAACAGTTCCTTGTCCGGCAATTCAGAATTGACGGTTTGTCCGTAGAGACGGCGACCTTCGGATTGGAAGAACAAGCAGGTGTCGATGGCTTCCTGAACTGAACCTGCCGCTTCTTTGAGCGTCTTTCCAATTTCACGGGTTTCAAGAGCGACGATCGCATCTTTGTGCTCCATGAGCAAACGTCCCATGTTTCCGATAATTTGACCGCGGGTTGGAGCAGGTGTTGCAGCCCATCCAGGGAATGCAGCGTGAGCAGCGTCCAATGCCGCGTTGACATCAGCCTTGGTCGACAACGGGAACTCGCCGAGCGTGTCGTTGAGGATGGCTGGGTTGATGGATGTGAAGGTTGCACCATCGCTAGCAAGCGTCAATTGGCCGTTGATGATGTTGAATCCTTTCACCGACGGTTTACCGTTTGGATTTTCTGCTGCTAAAAATTCGAGACCTGTTTCAAGAACGTGAACCATGACACACCCAACGGAACGCCCCTCTTGAAATTGATGGAGTGATTTTAACGGAAAAATTTCTGCTATGATGCCATCGAATGTCGACTTAAGGTTAAAAGGGGACCGGCAAGAACCGTTGAGGAGAGGCGGTCAGCCGATGATTAAATAGGCTCGACAACTCGATGATAGAAGTGATACTATGGTAAAAGATGAGAAATCAATGTCGTTGCGTGTTTCGAAGGCTATTCCGTCCGATGTTGGACACGGCAGAGCCCGTATTTCGGGCGAAAATGACCTTGGTCTTAAACCGGGCGACATCGTTGAAATTAAGGGCGAAAAGCGCTCAACTGCTGCCATTTACTGGCGCAGCCGACCGGAAGACGCAAAGATGGAAATCGTTCGTGTTGACGGTATCATTCGTAAGAATGCAGGTGTGAGCCTGGGAGACCGAGTGACGGTCAGCAAGGTTGTTGCTAAAGAATGCACAAAGCTCGTCCTCTCACCTGTTATGGCCAACAAGCAGAAGGTCAAGTTCGGGCCCGGTATCGAAGGGTTTGCACGCAGAGGATTATCCAAGCGACCGGTTGTCCAAGGCGACCGTATCTTCATTCCAGGGATGACGTTGTTTGCTGAAGCACTTCCATTCGCCGTTCTCCAGACAACGCCAAAAGGCATCGTCAAGGTCACCAACGAAACGGACATTGTCATCAAAGACGAAGCGGTTGACGACGTGGATGTCGGTCAATCTGAAGGCATCACCTACGAAGACGTAGGTGGCATTGGACAACAACTGCAAAAAGTCAGAGAAATGATTGAACTGCCACTCAAGCACCCGGAGTTGTTCCGACGGCTTGGAATTGACCCACCAAAGGGCGTACTTCTCCACGGCCCACCCGGAACAGGAAAGACCATGATTGCAAAGGCGGTTGCCACCGAGGTGAACGCTCACTTCAAGAGCATCAACGGACCTGAAATAATCTCGAAGTATTACGGCGAGTCCGAAAAGCAACTGCGTGAAATTTTCGACGAAGCGGCTGAAAACGCACCAGCCATCATCTTCATCGACGAAATCGACTCGATTTGTCCAAAGCGTGAAGACGTGAGCGGTGAAGTTGAACGGCGTGTTGTCGCTCAAATGCTCACCCTCATGGACGGGATGCAGGGTCGTGACAATGTGGTTGTCATAGGCGCAACCAATCGAAGGGATGCGATTGACCCTGCGTTGCGAAGACCGGGTCGTTTCGACCGTGAAATCGAGATTGGCGTTCCTGACCGTGATGGACGCAGTGAAATCATGGACGTCCACACACGCCAAATGCCAATTTCCGATGATTTCGAAATCAACTGGGTTCTCGATAACACCTACGGATTTGTCGGAGCTGACCTTGCTGCACTCGTTCGTGAAGCAGCAATGAAGGCGTTGCGCCGATACCTCCCTGAAATCGATTTAGAAGAAGAGACCATTCCGCCTGAAGTTCTCGAAAAAATGGAAGTTCGAATGGACGATTTCCGACATGCTATCAAGGATGTTGAACCGTCCGCCCTCCGAGAGATATACGTGGAAATCCCTGAAATCACTTGGGATGAAGTCGGTGGACTCGAGGAAGTCAAAGACCGACTCAAGGAATCCGTCGAATGGCCGCTCACCAAGCCGGAATTGTTCGAACATTTCGGGATCAAACCACCGAGAGGTATTGTCCTGTTCGGCGCACCAGGTACTGGAAAAACACTCCTTGCAAAGGCGATTGCAAACGAGGCTCAAGCCAATTTCATCAGTATCAAAGGCCCAGAAATGATTTCTAAATGGGTTGGAGAGTCTGAGCGTGGAATCCGTGAGATTTTCAAGAAGGCCAAGCAATCGGCTCCTGCAATTATCTTCCTCGATGAATTTGAATCGATAGCAAGCATGCGCTCGTCGTCAAGTTCCGAAGGAAGCGATGTTGGAAACCGTGTCGTCAACCAGTTGCTTGCAAGCATGGACGGCGTTGAATCATTGGATGGCGTTATCATCGTTGCAGCAACCAACCGACCGGAAATGATTGACCCAGCATTGCTGCGTAGCGGTCGATTTGAGCGTGTTCTTCACGTGCCTCCACCGGATGCTGGAGCACGAGAAGTCATTTTCAACATACACAGCGAAGGGATGCCACTGTCCAAGTTCTCACTCAAGGACGTTATCGGTGGTCTCGACGGATTCACCGGTGCTGATATTGAAGCGGTTTGCCGTGAAGCTGCTCTCATCTGCATGCGTGCAGGCAAGAAGAAGGTCACAAAGACCCACTTCGAAGAAGCCATCAAACGTGTACGACCGACGGTCACCGCTGAGATGCTCGCTTACTACCAGAAGATGGAAACACTGCTCACATCTGGACTCACGAACATCAAGCGTTCCAGAGATACTGGGTTCGGAATGGAATCAATGTGAGGTTTATCCTTACATCGACGCATTGATGTGCTGCATTGATGTGGTCAACCCGTAAGTGGAGTGAAACTATGGCTGTCTTTGCACGAGAAATCATCGGTCGTGAAGTCATTGACTCACACAGTGTACTTTTGGGAACACTGCGAGATATCGTTTTCGACAAACAGTCCGGTTCAATCTCCGCTATCCGAGTGAAAGTCGAACAAGATATCGACCCGACGGTGCTGCCTTGGGAGATGATTGAAGGCCTGATGCACATCTCTGTTGATGAAGTATCACGCATTGCTTCCCGCGTTCATTTGAAGCGATAGTACTGCTTTAGAGGCATCACAAGAGCTGTATTACAATGAGCATTTGATACCCACATGATAACAACCTTCTAAACCCAATGGAACACGTGGGAATGTCGGAACAGTGCTCTAGAGGTGGCCCAATGCTTGAGGAATTAAATCTGAACTATCGCAGAATTGGGCTACAAGCCGCATTTTGGTCGGTCATGCTGATTTTATTGCTGAGTATTTTGATTAATTTCGTTAATATTTCCAACACCAACCAATTGTCCGCTTACGATGACGACTGGAACGATATGTCTGCGTTTCGCCAAGACATCAAGGACATGGGCATTCAAACCAACTCATTGGTGAGCAGTCCACTTCTTCTTGCGGACATTGAAGACCCGCGAAACACCACCTACATCTTAGCAGGTGTTGAACGTGATACGCTTTCTCTGCCGCAGTTCGACAGTGACGGATTCATTACCATCGCTTCCGAAGACGGGTATTCACCGTCTGAAATTGATGCTATCGTTGAGTTCGTCGACGCAGGTGGTACAGCACTGGTTCTTGACGACTATGGATTTGCAGGAAGTATTGCACAGGCCTATGGAGTCCGATACACGGGATACCAGCTCTTCGACACAACCTATGTTCAGGAATTGGATTACAACTACATCTGGATGTGTGTACAAGCAACACCTTGTGGCATGAACGGCAGCAGCATCGACCCGACGACAATTTCAGTCCATGAACGATGGAGCGGTGCCAGCGGAGAAGGAGCACATCCGTGCAGCCTCATGAACGGTCAATCCATGCCGCTGGAAGATGCTGGTTTGTGCGCTCACCATTGGAACAGCGGTGAGATTGAATACAACGCAACCTACCAAATGTTGCTCAACAACATCACTGCTTTGGAACTCATTCCTGGCGTTAACGGGGCATTGTCAGAAGTGTCCATCCGTGCAGTCACCAGTAACGAAGCAACGGTTGATGTCAACGGTGACGGTGAAATCTGGGTCGGTAACGAAGTCAACTCAGAAACCCCTGACCTTTGGGGACAATTCAACCTCAGCATCGAAGCATGTGCTCGAAAATCATGCGACCCCGATGAAGGCGGTCGAATCGTCTTCGTGGCTGATGGTTCTGCGCTGATCAATGCTATTTACGACTATGAAGGGTTCAATGACCCCAACAACCCATTGTACGGAACAAACGACTGCGTGACCAACAATACCAAGTGCATTCCTGAAAACGACAACAGAAAATGGGCGCTGGATTTCATTGCTGAAGCGTTGATGTCCAGTAAAATTGGCGAGGAGGGGCAACCTTCTGAGAACGCCATGGTTATTTTCGATGAATCAAGACATCCGCAAAACGGTTTGTTGGCAGACTCCTACAACACCGTTTACTTCTTGTTGGTCTATTTCACCGGTGAAGGACTTGCTATGCTCCTGCTGTTCCTCGGTCTGTTCATCGCATTCGAGGCTGTCCTCATCAAGAAGCGAGACCCAGAACCATGGCGACACGTCTTCAGCATCATTTACTACGGATTTGGCGATGCCAACCGTTACACATACTATGCCAAGACCGACAAGATTCGACAAGTATTCCTCTCCAAGGTAAGAAACCAAAACGGTCTGTCACGGGAAGAGTTCCACGCTATGCCGGCCCGAGATTTGGTTTCACTCATCAACGACCCGGTCTTAGCAAAATTCGCAATTGAACCGAGTAAATACTCTCTTGAACAGACGGTTGCTGTTGTTAAACGAATCAAGGCGTGGGGAAGAACCTGAGGTGATATTATGTGGACACGTAAGGCATCTTTCACATTCACCGGCGGTATTGCACTTATTCTCATCGGAATGATGATTGCAAATCTCCAGATGATGATTCTTGGACTGACGTTCATCGCTTTCATTGTTGTCAACTCGTGGATTTCGGGTCACGGAGATGTCGAAGTTCAACGAACACTTTCTGCAGATAATCTCTACAAAGGCGATGATTTGTACGTTGAGCTGCTGGTCACGAACCGCTCAAACCGCAACACTCAACTCTTGGAAGTCTACGACAACATTCCGCATGAAATGAAATTGAGAAGCGGGCTTAACCAAATGAGACTCAACCTTAAACCCGGAGAAAGCGCTCGAATACGCTACGTCCTTCGATGCCCGCTGCGAGGTCATTTCTCGATTGGGCCGGTATCACTGCGTTCACGCAACACCTTCAACTTGGGCGTCGACGAAATGTACGTCGACCACCACAGCGACATCGTCATCTTCCCACAAATCAAGGAAGTGGAAGAAGCATTCCTTCGCTCCCGCACACCAAAGATGTACACTGGAGCCACAACACTGCGAACACCTGGGCAAGGTTCAGAATTCTACTCACTGCGAGAATATGTACCGGGTGACCCGTTCAAGAACATCAATTGGAAGGCGTTTGCCCGTACAGGTGACTTGATGGTCAACGAAAAGTGCCGAGATGCTGTTACCGACTTGTACATTCTTTTGGACAGTAGAGACATCGCTCGAATCGGTACAGTGCTGAAAAATCCCCTCGAGATGGGAACCGTGTCTGCTGCAAGTCTTGCGGCCTTTTTCCTCAAGAGAAGAGATTCTGTTGCTCTTGCCATCTTCGACGACAACCTCTCCTATCTCCCACCGGATACCGGTGACAAGCAGTATTTCAAAATCCTCAGCGCCCTTGCCGGCGTATCTCCGAAGGGGACCATGCCGTTACAAGCCGTTACCAACTCATTGAGCGGTAGGTTCAGCCGAGGCAGTCCGGTCTTCATCATCTCCTCATGTGAGGGTGACGGAACAGTTCCTGCTGCAGTCCGAGATCTCGTTGGACGCGGCCACGAAGTAACCGTACTCTCGCCTTCAAGCATTGACTTTGAGCGATTAGTGAGCCGAATACCTCGTATGTCCTATGAAGTTCTCAAACTCGAACGACAGAACCGCCTAACCACACTGGCCGGTTCTGGAGCAATGGTCATCGATTGGATGCCAGACATGGACTTGTCACAAGCACTCATGCAAGTGAGGGGGTATTGAGATGGCTGATGATGTGGGATTGCAACGAGACGTCACCGTCACGGGTGAAAGAAGTCCAAGGACACTGCACCTCAAACTCCTTCGAAAGCAGTGGCAAATCATCTCCTTGCAGGTCATTGCCACAATGGCACTTGTCGGCATGTATCTGGAAGTTGTCTCAAATTACGTCGTTGGCTCCATCGACCACACCATGCTGTTTGACACCATCGAAATACTGATTGGAGACCAACTGCCAATCGGAGACTGGTTGACCGGTGAAGGAAGAAGCGGCCTGGCTCGATTCTTCGTACCCTTGATCCTCGGAATAGTCGTGGGTGGCGGTATGGCATTACTTGCCTTCCAAACGCCGAAAGTTCAACAACGGGTCAAACTTGGATTCATCGTCACGCTCATCGTTGTCTTGGTCGGACAGTTGTTGTTGTCATGGCTAACCGGAATGCTGTTCTCATTCGACCTACGCTTGCCAAACTCGAACGAATTAAGCACCCTTGAATGGCCACTGCTCATGATTCTCTCACTGATGATTCTGTTCCTTTACCTCTTACCCGTTATCATGGGTGTGCGCGGCATTTGGGGATTGTCTCGTCGCTCCATCGCTTGGGCCATTGGATTCACATTGCTGTTTCTTGGAATACACGCCATTCTTGCTTTCCCACTCATCAACGGTCAACTGGGCTCGTACGGCGATTCAGTCAACGTCATCGGTGCTCAATTCAGCGAACCGACCATCGGCATTTTCGGATTGATGTTGGTCACCAAACAACAGTTTGCGTTGATTATGATTGCAGTCCTCATCATGGTGTTCCAAGAATCATCCTACGGTGTCATCCGCTATCTCGAGTATGCCTACAGACTTCCTGAATCGTGCAAGCGTGACCCAGAATACGTCCGACAAATGGATAACGTCCTCAACACACACCTCAAACACACCTTTGGATTCCTTGGGCTCACGGGTATCGCAACAATGGTGGCACTTGGCTTCCACACGGTTCTGCTCGGTTTTGTCGAAGATTCAACGGGAAGTCAATGGGCTGGACAAATCTCTGAATCGATTGAATTGTCGCTTACCTATGGATTGGTAATCTCCGCTGCCATGTTCTTGAGCATCATGGCACTGTTACGATTCTTTGTACCTTGGGAGAGAATATGGGGACTGGTCTACGCTCGAAAGAACGCTGATGCACTACCCGCAGAAAAGCAAGTCGTCGATATTTAATCACGCATCGTTGAGAACCGATTGAAGAGCTCGTCCAATAAGTTCAGCACACATCAGCAACAGCAACGGTAATCCGCACCATGCTGCAAGTGTGCCAAGTGCACCGTCCAACGTATCCAAAACAATCGGGTGGAGCAGCCATGTTCCAGCGATGACCAAAACCAGTACTATTCGTTCAAGAAACAGGGGATAACGCCGCCCAGGTGATTCGCTTCGATGAAGGAGAGTCGAAGGTTCAGTCATGTGAGCACCTCAGAAATCAAGATTCGACAGTCGTGCTTCAAGAGCAGCCAAAGCTGGGTCGGTAGTCTGTTCCACAGCAGGTTCCTTCCTGCGATCCCATGATGCATCAAGTCGAGCCAATTCAGCCTCAAGTTGGGCCCGCTCATCACTGTGTTCTGATTCATTGACCGTGACCGGCGTACTGGTCGGGGCTGATTCCTTCGTATCAGAGTCATCTTCATCAACAGGTGTAGGCATTTGCTCCCAACCTGATTCATCAACTTCAGCTGTTTCGACAACAACATCGAGTGAAACTGGAACCTGTCCGGCAAGTGAGGGTTCCATATCGCTCAACATCGCCTGTTCGACCGGTGTTCGTTGAGCATCGGGGATTGTATTGCGTTCATACGGCAACAAGCCGTCGCGTTGGAATTCCCAAAGCATACCGCTTGGGACGCCATCAGCGAGTCCTGAAGCGTCCAATTGGGTAATCAGTTCTTCAAGGACACGAGCGGTGTCTTCCAAGGCAATCGCTTCACCTGCATCTCGTTGGTCCGCTTCCAAATAGATGTCATCAAGAGCGACTTGAATGAGTTTACGAGTGGCTTGTGCAATACTTGGTAGCGCTTCGGGCCGTGTGCAATTGTTCAGCAATGCATCCACTTCGTGTGGAGGTGCTCCGAGTCGAACAAGTTGTTCAAGGACATTTCTTAATCGACGCAACATCGTGATGGAACGGTCGAAATCTTCCAGCAGATGTTCAAGGTCAAGAACCACATGGCCGACTGTTTCTCCCAACTGATGTTCGAGCCGTTGTTGAACTGACCAGCGTGCGAGTCCGCGAACTGCACCTGCGGTTTGAGGAACTTGTCGTTCAAGGAGCGTCATGACTTCACTGGAAAGAAGATGCCGTGGTGTTGCCGCAACATGGTCCACGGTTGATTGAATCACTTGCAAACCACGCTCGACGGCACGGTCGAGCAGTGTAACTGAGTAACCCAATGCTCTGGCATTCTCAAGCCGTTCAAGCACCGGTCCAAGACCATCGAACGTTGAGGCATCGTCAAGCAGGGCTTGAGCAAGTGGCTCTTCAGCCAGTCTTGCTCGTAGGCGTTCTGCTTCTTGAATATCAGAGAGTGCCTCTTCATGCGCTTGCGAAAGTGCTTCAGCACGCTCGATAAGCGATACAAGTTCGGCCTCAGCATGTCCTCTGCGAGCGCCAAGGTCACCCAATTCACGTAGCGTTTGACGGCGCTCAGACATCAATTCACGAAGTTCAGCCTGAACTTGTGCTTGACGTGCCTCGTCGGTAGCCAAGCGATTGCGATCCTCTTCTGCTCTGCGGCGGGCCGCTTTCGCTTCCGATTCGATGGCCTCCAATTCAGATGAATTCGAGTGGATCTTGTCTTCCATCATCATGGCTTCCGCTTGCGCTCGAGTATGACGCTCTCGTGTTGCCTCAACTTGTTCTTGAAGAACTCGAAGTCGGCGTTCATCATCATCCGATTGTTGACGGATGGTTGCCAATCTTTCACTTCCTGCCAAGAGGTCACCGTTGAGTTGTGCTTCTTTCAATGCCAACTCCTCAATGGATGAACGAAGAGTTTCGCTTGAATCTGCATGGCCGAGAGCCTTAGCCAATTCAGCAGCACGGACGCTCACCTGATGTTCAAGTTCATTCACACGCTTAACAAGGCGTTCTGCTCGGTTTTCAGCCTGTTCTGCCGCAGCACGAGATTCTGCAACATCCAATTGCAATGAGTCGAGAGAAGAATTCGAGGATTCGACTTTGGTAAGGAACTCTTGTCGTGATTCGGATGCTTCACGGGCCAGGATTTGGGCAGCCTTCTTTCCAGATTGGGCCTCTTCAAGACGGCTGGTGAGGACGGCTTTTTCTTTTTCCAAATCGTTGATGAGGTGTTCTGCTGATTCCAATCGGCGTCGCAAACCGGCGTCGACTGCCAAGGGTTGAGTTGCGTCGCCTGGCAATCCTCCACTGACCACTTCTACTGTTTCAGGGAAGGTCGCACTGGAACGGTTCTTGCGCAGTTGTTCCATTCCGATTTCAAATCCAAACAAATCGGTGAGTTTACTCTTCAAATTGGCACGACGACTTTCAGAACGTGTTCGAAGGGTGACAAGAAGGTCGTGGAAATCGTCGAGTCGGAATTCATCAACCGTACCCGAGTCACGGGAAACAATGGTTCCTGCAGGTAAGCGGTGAAGTTTGAGGATTCGGGATGAATCGGTGAAGGTGAGCATTGCTTCCTCCAAAGATTGGCCTTCGGGAGCAGAGATTCCAACAGGTACACCTCGAGCTAAAAGGACCGATACAGCGGTCGATGATTGGCCGGATTGAAGGTGACCGGTCACTTCTTCTTTGACTCCTGCAGTTAACATGGAAAGAATGGCATCAGGACCGCCTCGACCTTCACGCAGAACAAAACCTTCAGGCAATGGCCCGCCAGAAGCACCGACTGCACCGAGTTCGCCTTCCAGTACGGCTGCTGCTGCCGAAATAAGTCGTGCATGATTGGTATTGGCTTCGGTCCAAACGCCCAAGGATACATCTCCTGCTTGAGCCAAAAGAAGTGAACCACCTTCGTGGTGCATGGTCCAATGGCTACCGCTGGTCATGCTGTCGTCTTCGACAATACTGATGTTCATCGCTTCCAGTGTCGAATGGATTTCTCGAGCAAGGGTTTCTGCTTCGTTCGGTAGTTCACCAATGCTGTCAATCAACATACCTTGATCGATGGCAATCGCTCCTCGAACGGTTTCTCGTTCAACCATTGTTCGGAGAACTGCTGACAAATCTCGTGACAGAAGTCGGACGACTGCATCGCCACGTGCAAGAAGTCCCTGGCGGTCTGCTGCGTGCTCAAACGCTTCAGGAACAACTTCAGCGACGCTTCCGAGTCCTGCAAGTGAATACTCTCCAGCAATGTACCTGCTGTTTTCCGTGGATTCAAGGTCTTCAAGACGAAGTCGAGCCTCCTTACCTGCAAGCAACAGTTTGCCCTTACCAGATTCAGCAAGCCAAGCAACGATTCGACCTGCACGAACCAAACGGTGTCCAGCAGGTGTTTTTCGTCGACCAACCCAGGTGCTAATCACACCATGGTCAAACGGTTGTATAGAACCGCTTTCGACGCTGATTGTTCCTTCAATTGGTTTTCCTTCGGGTAGATTAAACATGGTATCACTCACATTCGTGGGGTTGTCGCTAAAATTCGACGGTCGCGGTCAAGCGCATGTCGCCATCGTGCTAACCGACCACCGTCTCCGCTGAGTACGATGATGCGATTCGGTCCAACCACATCAAGAACCATGCGTGAAGTACTCTCGCACCAGACCTCATACACTTGACCCAAGCCAAGTGCATGGCCCGTTTCTTGAGCGACGCTCATCATCTCAACGGCTTGGTCAACAGGTGCAAAAATACCTTCCTCTCCAACACTGGCCAAGAGTTGACCTGAATCATCGAGAAGCATAGCATGATTGACGCCTTCAAGGCGGCATAATCCGGCTAATGCACGTTGCAGCATGGTTCTCAAACAATCGGTCAGTGCTGTGGCCTTCAAGTACTTTTGCGCTTTTATCCCCCTAAAGGGGGATTTGAAGACCCAAATAGATTTTCCAACTGGAGATTCAAAAAAGGGCGACGCGGAGACCGTTTCTTCGGTTGTTTTCCGCGCCTAATCTCGTATCAAAATACAGAGAAAATCGGCATAATATCTCAGCAATTTGTTTATTATTCCAATTGAAAAATCGAAATTGCAATTGAAATATTTACTTCATCTTCTTGATTCAATGTGAGGAATCAGGTCATGGTAAGCGGTGAACTCAAACCGTAGAGGTGCACGCCAAGTACCATGGCGCATGAGGGGGAACCGCTGTTTTCCGTACCAAAGTGCGACAGTTGCTCCAAACCAGCCATCCTTGAACAAGCCTACTCCGGGCGTATTCTATGCAGCGAACACATGGCGAAATCAGTTCGCAAAAAAATAGGCAAAGAACTGCGCCAACAACTCATTTTACCTCGTGACAAGAACACAGTGATCTTTGTCGCCATCTCCGGTGGCAAGGATTCCGCCGTATTGCTCGATAGTTTGGTCGACCGAGTCGGCCAACGTCCCGACGTCACCATCATCGCCGGAACCGTCGATGAAGGCATAGAGGGCTACCGTCCTCCATCGCTGGTCTGCGCCCAAGAATTGTGCGAACGGCTTGGAATAGAGTTCATCACCGTCTCCTATCCCGAATTGAGTTTCAAAGAAATGGATGAAGTGGCGAGTAAAATCCCCGGCCTTGTCAAGGACAACAAAGAGGCCCCTCGTATGCCGTGTTCCTATTGCGGCGTATTCCGTCGGCAAGGAATCAATCATTTGGCAAAGCGAGTTAACGCAGATTATGTTGCCCTGGGACATAACCTCGATGACATGGCTCAAACCGTTCTCATGAACATGACCAACGGTGATGTTGAACGCACACTCAGACTCGCGCCGCACACAACAACTCCAGTGGATGGATTAGCGCCACGTATCGTTCCCTTGCGTTGGATACCTGAACAAGAAGTCCACCTCTATGCATTGCACAGAGACCTACCTCTTCACCACGAAGAATGCCCACATGCACAAGGAGCATTGCGTTGGAGGCATCGTGAAATGGTCGCTCAAATGGAGGCAGATGTCCCAGGTACTCGCCACGGTTTGCTTCGAATGGCTGACAACATCAAGTTGCTGCGTGACCAAGTTATCGAATTGGGAGGTTCAGAAGCTCGTCCTGCACCACCAATGCCGTGCCAAACATGCGGTGAACTCACTTCAGGCATTCAATGCAAAGCGTGTGACATGCGTCAACTGATGAACGACGAATCATAGGACGTTGTTCGCCAATTCTCCCAACTCTTGTGGGCGACCGCAATAATGGCAGCGCAATTGAAGCGGATCTCGCTCAATAACTCGCAAGCGGTGCGGCTGAGGTTCACGAAGATTAGTTGTGATGCAATTCGAGAAGGTGCATCGAACGACATTGACGACTTCTTCGCCGAGGTTGATGGTGAGTTTTTCTGCTACCGAGTACGCACGGATAATCGCAACGTGAGCATCAGGAGCAACAAGAGCCAAACGGTCAAGTTCCGGTTGTGTCAATTCTCGGTCTTCGACTTTGATGATGTCTTTTGAGCCCATCTTCTTTGACGGGACGTTCATGACCAGCGAAATCGGAACCGAAGTTTCCCCACCTATGCCGAGCATTTCCAAGACACGCATTGCTTGACCCGATGGAATGTGGTCGATGACCGTACCGTTTCGAATTGCAGTTACACGTCGCATACTGTGTTCGTTCGACATCAAAGAGCACCTCCTTCAGCAAGGACATCTGCGGGAACCTTCACGCCGAGCAAGCGGCACAGCAAAGCCATACGTGCAACCACACCGTTGAATGCTTGTTCGAAATAACGGGCGTGTCGCGTGACATCAACCGAAGGGTCGATTTCGTCAACACGAGGCAGCGGATGCATGACAATCATGTCCTGCTTCATGTCAGCAAGGTGGCGAGCGTGAAGTTTGTAAGCGCCCGCACATCGAGCGTATTCGTCTTCATCAGCGAAGCGCTCCTTCTGGATTCGAGTCATGTAGACAACATCAGCTTCCGCCATGGAACCGTACAAGTCTTCGGTTTCCACCACGTTTGCACCGTGCGCCCTCAAATCAGAAACGATTTCTTCAGGCATTCGAAGCAAGTCTGGGCTTGCGAAAACAAGGTCGCATCCAAACCTAACAAGAGCATGAGAAAGCGAATGAACGGTTCGGCCGTAACGCAAATCACCAGCCAATACGACCTTGAGGCCGTCAAGACGTCCGTGGGCTTGTTGGATTGTGAACAGGTCGAGCATCGTCTGAGTCGGGTGATGGCCGGCTCCGTCGCCGCCGTTGAGAATAGGGACTTGTGCTGCATCTTGTGCGTATTGGGCAGCACCTTGACGAGGATGACGCATAGCGATGATGTCGGTGTAACCGTCAACCATTTGGATGGTATCAAACAGCGTCTCACCTTTGACCACAGAGGATGTCTTGACGTCGCCCAAGTTGACAACATCTCCACCAAGTCGCTTCATGGCCGTCTCGAACGACATTCGGGTACGGGTGCTTGGCTCGAAAAACAAGTTCCCTAGGATTCGTCCTTTCAAGAGCGGTAGATACAACTCGCCACGGGCCACAGGCAACAGGCGTTCAGCATCACTTAAAATCTCAAGAATTTGTTCGTTTGTTAAGTCGTCCATAGTGATAAGTCCAGCCACAATACTCCCTTCCTTCTCTAAAGGCGGTCAAAGACACCCATGAACATTCCCGTCAAATACGTTGAACTTGGACTTCAAAGTGATGGACGAAACATAGGAGTGATTATGACCGTGATGCAACCGAGCAGTGTTATGGCTCTCGATGCATGGGCGGATGTAGATGCAGCAATAGATGCTGCTCGACAATCCAGAAAACAAAGCATTGAACGGCTAACAACCGCTTCTTCGCTGGTCATACTGTCTGGCGCTGTATGGCTCATGTGGCCAAATCTCCAATCCGCTCTCAAAGGCGATGAGGGGTTGCTCGAAGGACTCGGCTATCCTTTGCTCATCATCGCTTACGGTCTCATCCTGCAAGACTCGGTTTTGGACGACGCCAAAGCCAGAACGCGAATCGGTTCGTTTGCCTGTATTGCTTGGCCGGTTCTCCTGATTCTTGCTGCTAAGCACTTGAACGTTGAAGATTACGCTGCTCTTATCGGCAGTGGCCTACTGGTTGTTGTTGCCTATGCGTGCTTCCAGACTTCAGCGAACGTGTTGCAAGGCGGTTTGGATGTCCTGCGATGGAGAGCCATCATGACCGGCTTAGGCGGTGTTGCTGCTTTTTCCCTGTTCGTTGGAAACATTCCTGAATCGATGACCTACGAGTGGTTGGCATCGCTCACCGCACTCGGGTCTGCAGTCGTGGTTACCGGATACATTTGGTTCGTGGGCGATGAACAACGAGGTCAGCGGAAAATATTCACCAAGCGCCTGGACGGCATCGAATCGCAATTGCTGCAACTCAAGGCAGATGGGGCGGCCGTCGACCAAGCATCAAGCCTGATCATGACCGCCAAAGAAGAGGGGCATATTGACCCTGAATACGGCATGAAACTGCTGGATGAAGCCGAAGAAGACATCGAAAGAACGCTGTCATTGAGCGGTGATGTGGAAATAATTCAGGCGGATGCCCTCGAGGCAATCCAAAAGGCGGAAAGCATTGCTCCAACCGTAAAGCGCCCCCGTAAATCGTTTGACATGGGCGCCAGAGAAGTGAAACTCGGTTCGTTACGAGAAGGCGAAATGCTGTTCCGCCAATCGAAAAAGTTGGCCAACGACATCATCGAATGGTGGGGGGTTGCAGAACAATCCATTGCTGAAGCGGGTCGACTCCTCACTGGCAACGATGCTGAAAGCGTCCAACACCTCAAGGAATTACTCGCCGATGCGAAGAAGAAGATGGCGAACGAAGCACCACGAGAAGCATATGAATTCGCCTCAGTTATTCCTCAACAGTTACTGGCCGATGAAGACGCTCAAGGTCGAGCGCTCGAATCCCTGAAAGAAGCAACACGGCAACTCAAGCAAACCGACGGCCTTGACACCGAAGAAATGGAACTGCGATTGGAACGGGCTGAGCAAGCCATCGAAGCGGGAAGCCCAAGCCAAGCCATTGGTTTAGCTGACGGTGTGGTACGTTCAATCGAAGCAGAGCGAACAGCGATGGACAACGTCCGTCGAGGCCTCAAGCAACGCAAAAAGTTGGTTGCTCAATACAAAGACCGTGACGATAAGGACGAATGGGAAAAGCGCCTGAAGTCGGTTGAAGATGCTGCGGATACCAAACAATGGAGCCGTGCAAACACGCTTTTGGACGCCATCACAACCGATTTGGATAACGAAGGTCAAGCGACCGAGGAAGCACTCGAACTGTACGACTTTGTCGTTGAAGAATGGCACACTCTTCGCAACCAATGCGACGCCAGTAACATCTCCATCGAAAACGAAAATCGCAGGGCATGTGAACAAGCCATTGCAATGGCTGGTGAAGCACTCGCCGTCGGTCGAGTCGAAGATTGCCTCAATCAATTATCGCAAGCAGACACCGCAATGGAACGGCTACGTCGGCTTATCTAAAGTTCGAGAAGTTGTTTCTTGTCGATGGTCTTGAGATCAAGCGCTCCTGGGAAACCAAGGTCGACAGGCATTCCGGAGATGGTGACGATAATACCTGTCAAGTGAAGATGAAGGCACATCGGAAGGCCGTTTGGCCACACTTTCTGAAGGCCTTTCCAACCGTTGGACTTCTTTGCATAAGCAGCAACAAGGCTACCTGAACCATCCATGGCCGACCAGCCGTTCGAAGTCCAAGCGTGTTGAATGAGAGATTTCTTTCCGAAGGTTGGAGGAGGGGCCACGACGTGCTTTCGCATCCATCCATCGAGCCAGTTAAGCCCTGAATCGTTGAGCCATTCGATGGGTGTAGCCTCCGAAGGCAACATTTCCATGTACCCGCCACGGGACAACTCTCCCACCAAATTGCGAACGTGAGGGTGCCGAGGGTGTTCATCCGCCAATTTCTCAGCCATTCGGATACCGGTGTGGATTCGGCCAGCATCGATGTGAAGCAAGGACCGGACAACATCACCGTGTGTCCAATCGGTAATTTCAAAATCCTTCATGAACGCCTCAATAAGGTTCAATCCCTTGTCCGGAATTCCGGCAAGGCGCATTCGAGCCACGTCTCCGAGTAGGAAAAGACGCCCTGCTGGAGTATTGAGATACTTGAGTTGGCTTTTCGGTTGGCCCGTACGGTAGCGTTCAACCAGGTCGATGTTACGCTTCATCAAGGAGTCAATCGAGATGAGCGACTTGTGTTCAGGGGCCAATTTCGTATGTTTAGGATTGAACAAAGACGCTGCCCATTGCAAACGAGCAGATTCAATGTCGTCGTCATTGAGAAGAACGAGTCGAGGTTTCGCCTCAGCATAATCGCGTTGTGCCAAACTAGCAGCGGTCAAAACCAAACGAGCAACCTGTGCTTCTCGCCCACCACGCAACGCAAGCAGGGATACTGCTTCTTGTTCAGCCTCATTCCAACGTCCGAGACCCGCATACAATTCCATCATAGCATCCGTCTTTCGAGCAAGATTGAGGCCTTCCAATTGTTCGCCGTGACCTTCTGTCACTTTGTCAAGACGGTCCATGGCTTTTGACCAATCGTCTTTCGCAACCAATTCAGTGAACGGCTTTTGCTTAAGGTAAATCAAATCAGCCATCTCAGAAAGACGTTCTCGATTTTCTCCGACTGCTGCGTCAAAAGAAATGTCTTCCAATTTCAACCCAATGCGGCGAGAGCGGGCCCAGATGGTGAGGAAAGCAATTTGACCTCCTGACGCAAGCATCCATGTTAATTCCTCGAGTGAATCCTTTTCGAGGACTTTACAAACTGTGTTCTCCCATTCGCCGCATGCTGCGCCTTGTGGTAGGAAACTTGAGTCCCAAAAAGTGATCATGGCCAGAGCCAACAGCAGCATCGATTGGCCGGCAAATCCAGTAAAGCAGAAATTGAGAACTTTGGCTTGCTGGGTTGGTTCTGCTCGCAGTAACCGGCTGTCAGCGAGTTTGATGCCACCTTTACCCGATACATCTTGAACATCCAAAAAGAGAATACGAGCGACTTCGTAAACAAACAAAAACCCAATTATGGCAACGTTCAGCAGCAAAAACAAGAGAATAAACGACACAATAGGCACCCGTATTCCCGATTGCGGAATGAACGAGAACAGTTCAATCAACGCAAATCCCAAAATGCCTCCTTCTTCCATAAACGTCGTTTGAACACGGTATTCAGGAAGTTCAAGCACCCGGTCCGAATGCGTAAGCATCGAGGGGTCATACAGCAACAATAACAGTGAAACAAGTGTGTTCAAAGCCACATATGGCATGACGATAAGGTTGAAATTAACGATTTGAGCAATGGCTTGTTGTTTTGCCTTAGGAACATGGTTGTGGAACGGTGAAGGTTTACCGTTCGCAATTTTGCGTGACGATTGACGCAAAGCCTGCCATGAAGAGCCGAGCACGCGACCGTAGGCAAGTATTGATGGAGAAAACATAGCAAAGGCAGCAATGCTAAACCTTCTGGAAGCAGGAACATCAGCTACGTCAAGCAACAGATACAGCGCAACCACGAGACCGACCCACAGTAAAGTCAGCATGATGAATGTATAACTCCTCCAAATGCTGGATTCTTGCAACGATGCTCGGTCTTGCCCAATCGGTTTGATGACTTGTGCTCCAAGCGATGTTCCCGAAGCAACAAGGGCGGGGAAAGCGATGAAAATCAGTGCAATGCTGAGAGAAGGCGTGTGGTATCCTTCGGAGTAATCCAGTCGAATCATGATGAATTCAAAGAACAACAGAAGGGCTCCAACCAAAGCAAGAATGTACGATGCTACACCAAAAACCATTCCACGGGAACTCAGCAACTCTCGGGCATCTTTGGTTGTACGAGTGATTTGGTGAACCTCATACCGTTTCTCATCGGTTTGAAAGGCCACTTGAAGCCCTCGCAATTGACGAGGAACAACCCGAGTCCAGAACAGCCACGCCGTAGCAGCAGCCAAAAGATAAGGCACCAACGCTGCGGGGGTAAATCCGCTGACAATTGGTGGAGCACTCATGATAAAACCTCAGTCTTCGCTGTTGACTGCCAATGCGGGTTGAGAAACCTTTTCCTCAATTTCATGTTTCAAATCGGTCAAAAACCTCTCCAGTGGGATACCGCTGACTTGGTCGCCGTTTCGTGCACGCAGACTCACACTTCGAGATTCGATTTCGCCGTCGCCCAAAATGACCATGTAGGCTGGTTGCATCTTGCGGTGGGTACGGATTTTCTTACCAATGGTATCGTCGCCGTTATCGATCTCAACACGAATTCCATTGTCCCGTAGGAGTTGAGCAACTTCGTCAGCGTAAGCTGTATGCTTCTCTGAAATGGTGATAATGTGACACTGTGTTGGTGTGAGCCATGTAGGGAACTTACCGGCAAAGTGTTCAATCAAAACTCCACAGAAACGCTCCATAGAACCAAAAGGTGCTCGATGAATCATCACTGGGCGGTGCAATTCGCCGTCGCTTCCCTTGTATTCCAAACCAAACCGTTCAGGCAGGTTGTAATCGACTTGAACGGTTCCAAGTTGCCATTCTCGTCCGATAACATCCTTCACGACAAAGTCAATTTTTGGACCGTAAAAAGCGGCTTCACCCTGTTCTTCAGACCATTGGACTCCAAGAGATTCTGCAGCTGCACGGCAAGCGTCTTCGGCTTTATCCCAACGCGCTGGGTCGCCAACATACTTGTCAGAGTCAAGGTCACGAAGACCAACTCGAACACGGTAATCGGTCATACCTAATTTGTCAAAAATAATCTGAACCAGTTCAATGCAGCCAAGCACTTCTTCAGCGATTTGTTCTTCGGTGACGAACAAGTGAGCATCGTCTTGAGTAAACCCACGAACTCGAGTCATACCCGAAATTTCACCGGATTGCTCCCATCGATAGACGGTTCCGAACTCAGCAAGGCGAAGCGGTAAATCCCTGTATGAACGCATTTGTGAAGCGTAAATCTTGACGTGGTGGGGGCAATTCATCGGTTTAAGCATGTATCCATCGATGTCACCGCTCTTCATCAAATTCGATAAATCACCACAGGTACAACCCTCATCAGCAAGTTTGTTCATCAAGTCTCGTTCGACCATAGGTGGGTACTGAGAGTCTTGATAGTAAGGGAAATGGCCGGATGTGCGGTACAGGTCGAGTTTCCCGACGTGCGGTGTAAAGACTTGAGAATAGCCTTGGCGGCGAAGATGATAGGAAATGAAATCCTGCAACTCTTGACGGATAACAGCGCCACGAGGTGTCCAGAGAATCAAACCTTGACCGACTTCTTCATCGATGTGGAACAATTGCAAATCCTTCCCCAACTTTCGATGGTCGCGCTTCTTGGCTTCTTCGAGGCGAGTCAGTGTTGCTCGCAATGCCTCTTTACTCGGTTCTACGATGCCGTAAATACGCACCAGTTGCTCTCGGTCTTGGTCACCTCGCCAGTACGCTGAAGAGATGCTGGTGAGTTTAACATGCATCAATCGAGAAGTGTTTGGAACGTGAGGTCCGAGGCACAAATCGTACCATTCGTCTTGCTTGTAGATGGTCGAACCACCGCCGTCTTCGATTTTATCGTTGATGATTTCAAGTTTGTACGGGTTGTGAGCAAAGTGCTGTTGCAACTCCTCGTCGCTTAATTCCACGCGCTCAACGGTGAAGTTCTTTCGAGCGATTTCTTGCATCTTCTTTTGGATTGGCTTAAGGTCAGACTCAGCGATGGGTTCCATGGCAAAATCATAGTAAAAACCTCGATCAATCGCTGGACCAATCGTTGGTTTTGCGTCTGGATAAAGCGCCATAACTGCCTGGGCCAAAAGGTGAGAAGCACTGTGGCGCAGAATGTGGATGCCTTCATCCGAATCGGTAAGAATACCTTCGACCGCACAATCGGTGTCGAGCATGCGAGACAAGTCGCAATCCTCGCCATCTATA
>DAXG01000034.1:42871-50088 GCA_002506275.1 Euryarchaeota archaeon UBA259
GAGCCGCTAAACAGCCGTGTTTACGGCCCAGTGCATCGGTAATCACCTCTGCGCACGTTATGCCTGCAGCGTATTCGTTAACCGTTCCATCTGGCAGGGTGATGTTGATGAGTGTCATACGGTGCTCTCCTTCAACCCCTACGGGGTTGGAAGCCCTTCATCAAACCATCACTCTCAAACGGCAAAAGTGGCACGGGTTTGAGAGCCCTTCACCACGGGAATTTCAAGTTCCAATAAATGCCATCAAAAAGAATGCATTGAATACCGAGTAATATCGAACCAAGCAGCATTCTTTTTCCGCCTGGAACTTCGTCGACATACGCTGAATAAGCCAGTAAACCCATCATGATGTTTCCAACACAAGCCAACAGCAAAACACCCACCACTAAAATTGGCGTCCAACTGTAATCGTTGTCCAAGTGATAGATGGTCGCCTCAAGCCACAGTGCCGAGGGGATGACCAGCAATGCAAATGCAAGCAATAAGCGAGCACCTCCGCCGCCGTCAGATTCGCCCCATGGCCATCGCAGTGCGTCCATCATGGAAACATCGTTTTGGTAAAGAACAGTCCACCAGTACGTCAGAAAACCGAACGCTGCCAGGAACATGAACGGTACAATCATTTGTGCTTGCGACCAAGGAATTCCACCCCAGAGTGCTTCGGTGTCCGATGCATGGGAGAGGCCATAAACATACGAGACCAGAACCAGTGTCCCAAAGATAAGAATGAAAATTCGTACAAATTTTCGCGTGACTTCCATAAGCGCCCGTAACGGTGTTTACTGATAAGTGCCTGTATGAAATCCTACCATTCAACATCGAAATCATCACCGAGCGTGCTGGTCGGCTTCTCCAATACTTCAACGGCATCCGGAGCTGCTGTTTCGTCGTCGGCTGGTTCGGTGGCGGGTACTTTTTGTGCGCTTGAAACGGTAAAACTTGAACGGTTTTCGACCAACTGAGTTGGTTTACTGTAATCCGGTTTGACAGCGGGCTCTGCGGGTTCTTGCTGAACGTGGATTTCCTCAGGCTGCTCAGCCTCAACAGTCTCCTCTTCTGAATGCATGGATGCGAACCCTTTGGCAAGCGTATCCTCGAGACTCGGCAACTCACGCCCGCTTCTGTTCATACTCCGACAAAGTAAGCAGGGCACATCAATCCTTGCGTCAGATGTTCATTCTTCCTCGAGGCTTGAATCGTCAAAGTCCACTTCGGGTAAAAACGAAAGAATGGTCCCCAGTATTCCAAACACCAAGACGTATTCCCAAACCGCAGAAACATTGAGCATTGGATAGGGTGAACTGGTGCAGAAAGCCATCATATCACTGGTCAAAGCGTTGTATGTATCCCAGTCAAAGTCTGGACCCCACACCTGCGATTGTGTTGCAATCAACTGAAACAATCCGACAAAGGCCGAGAGTGCTGCTAAAATGCGCAGGCCGATGACGGTTCGGAAACGCGGGTGATTCCACCAAATGCGTACCGTAACTGCTGTAATCAACAGACACCAATAGACTCCAAAAGTAAAGATGTCAAAGGCATAATGACCGTGCATCGGACCGTCGGTATCCCATGGAACACTACCGATTCGAATGCACGAGAACGCTCCAATCAATCCTGGGAAAACAGCCAGATGGTTAACACCATGCCAAAAGGTATGGTGGCCGGCTGATTGAATACGTTTCATGTTCATGGAATGAATCTCCATGATAATCCAAAACACAAGATAGCCGGTCACAAAAGTCCCAACGGTGAAAATCGTATCACCCGGCTCATACAGATCAAAATCTGAAATGAACGGCATGTAAGCCTTACATCCGTTCATCACCCATGTAATGTATCCTGCTGCGAGCCACAGTGTGGTAAAACCGACCGTGAGAACAAGGGCAAGGCGACGACGTGCCGGGGTGCGCATAGCACTTCGATGAATGGGGGTTTTTTGATGTCATCGACGCTTAAGCATTCAATGCAGGTCTTCTTGAAGGTGAATACTCTGCCACATGTATGCGCATCGGAATCGTGGTCAACCCAGACGCTGGTCTTGGAGGCCGCCTCGGGTTCAAAGGCAGCGATGGGCGTGCTGCAGAAGCCCGTGCTGCTGGAGCTGAAGACCGTGCTGGACCTCGTATGAAACTCGCACTTGATGCCCTCCAATCGCTCTTATCCAGTTCTCTTAATCGCAGCGATGTTGACCTCGAATGCCTTGGCTGGAGCGGCCGTATGGGCGGTACTTGGGTACCCGAACCATCAGAAAAAATGACCTTCACGAGCATTGGCTCGACGCCCGCAGAAACTTCAGTCGAAGAAACAAGTCAACTGGTTCGTGATTTGGTTGACGGGGGTGCAGAAGCTCTTCTGTATGCTGGAGGTGATGGCACGACACGAGACATCGCTAACACTCTGGAAAGCATCGGCAAGGATGCTCAAGAAATACCGCTCATCGGTGTACCGGGTGGAGTCAAAATGCACTCTGGATGTTTTGCTACTACCCCAAAAGCAGCTGCTGAAGTTACACTGGCGTTCCTACTTGGCGATTTACGATGCGCCATCACAGAAGTCATGGATTTGGATGAGGAAATCTACCAAGAAGGCATATGGAAAGTCCGAATGTACGGTGAAGCATGGACGCCTTCAAGCCCTCGATTCATGCAAGGCGCTAAAGAACAGGTAGAACGGACAAGTGAGGCCGATACCATCGAAGGTCTCGCACAGCATGTCGAATCCTTACTCTCGAGTCAAGACGACCTGATGGTGATATGGGGCAGTGGAGGCACGCTTCGGCGAATGGGAGAGTTCTGCGGAGAAGAACTCACACTGTTGGGAATCGATGTTCTTGGACCGTCTGAAAACGGTGAACGCCAAGCACATACCGACCTCAACGAACAACAACTGCTCGAAGTTATTGCGCAGCACGTCGATGAAAGCGGCAATGAAAGGCCACGATTGCTGTTGCTCTCACCAATGGGAGGACAAGGTTTCCTCATTGGAAGAGGAAATCTACAACTGTCTCCAGATGTCTTGCGAATGATTGGAATTGACAACATTCTCGGTGTTGCTACTCCTGCCAAATTGATTGGACTCAACGCCGTACGTATCGACACCGGCGAGGTGGAATTGGACCAAGTGTTCCAAACCAAGCGTTTCATCAAAATACTGCAAGGTTTCAGAACCACACGGCTCATTCGCATCGAAGAGGCCTGAATCAAAGTTGACCGGTTGATGCCTTGAGCAAACCGAGGAACGGTGGGCTTGGACGACCTGGCCGACTCTTGAACTCGGGATGGTATTGAACGCCGACGTAATACGGGTGGCCTTCAAGTTCGAATATTTCGCAACGCTGACCTGTTTCGTCTTTACCAACAAAGATGAGTCCAGCCGATTCAATCGCTTCGATCATGTCGGGGTTGACTTCGTATCGATGGCGATGACGTTCATCAACTGAATCCCCTTCGCCGTACAATTGGCGTATCTTACAATCATCGACTTGCCACAAAGTTGGACGGCTACCCAGCCGCATTGTGCCACCAAGGTGAGTTTTGGAGATTTCTGGCATGAAGACAACGGCTGGGTTCTTGCAATTCTCATCGAACTCAGTCGAATTTGAATCCTCAAATCCGAGAACATTTCGACAGAACTCAATGGCTGCAACTTGTAGACCAAGGCAAATACCAAGGTACGGAGTTGAACTTGTACGAGCGTATTCCGCTGCCAAAATCTTTCCTTCAACACCCCGGTCTCCGAATCCTCCTGGGACCAATACTCCAGCGGACTGCTTGAGCAATGACCATGCATTGTCGCGTTCATTGCTGTTTTCCCAATCGGACTCAAGATGACTCGCTTCAATCCAGTTGATGGTAAGTTTGCGGTCAACAGCCATAGCAGCATGCTGTAAGCTCTTGATCACCGAAAGGTATGCGTCGGACAAGTCAGTGTATTTACCGACCATGGCAATCTGGACTTCTTCGGTTAAAGTGTCAAGGTGGTGGGCCATGACTTTCCACTTCTTCAGCAAGTCAGTGGCATCAGAATCAACATTCATGATGTCGCAAAGTCCCTGTTCTTCCAACATCAGTGGGACGTGGTAGATGTTTGGGACGTCGTGGGTTGACATAACTGCCTCAGGAGATACATGGCAAAAGGCAGCCAATTTTTCTCTTGTCTCTTTGGTAAGAGGTGCTGATGAACGGCAAACGAGAATGTCTGGCGTGATACCTAAACCTCGCAATTCCTTCACCGTGTGTTGGGTTGGTTTGGTTTTCTGTTCGCCAACTGGCCCCATGACAGGAACAAGAGACACGTGTACAAAGGTCACGTTTTCCCTGCCTACACGGAATTGGAATTGACGCAAGGCTTCGATGTAAGGTGCGGATTCGATGTCACCGACCGTTCCACCAAGTTCGACAATGCATGCATCCGGAGGCGATTCGCTGCCGTCTGCAGGCCGATGAGCCACTTCTTCCAACCAGTCTTGAACCGCATCGGTCACATGTGGAATGACTTGAACGGTCTTTCCCAGGTAATCACCACGGCGTTCCGCCTCGATGACTTTGGAGTAAATTTTTCCGGTTGTGACGTTGTTGTCCTTACCCAGATTAATATCGAGGAAACGCTCATAGTTTCCAAGGTCAAGATCGACCTCGCCACCGTCATCCAAAACGAATACTTCACCGTGTTCAAACGGAGACATGGTTCCAGCATCGCTGTTCAAATACGGGTCGATTTTCAAAGATGTGACTCGCAGTCCTGCACTTTTGAGCAACACGCCGATGCTGCTTGCAGTCACTCCCTTTCCTAATCCAGAAAGGACTCCTCCGCTAACAACAACGTACTTCATGCACATCAACGGGCTTTTAGGCCGTCGCGCCTCCCCTATCAACATACCTCTCAAAATTGAAAAAGACACTCATGACGAAATGAGCGAAGAATCAAAGAGTGGGTGCGCAGAAACCAAAGAGAGGGGAAGCATGAGGGAAGTTCCAGAAACCATGCTTGCATGGACAAAAACTGCTGACACCGTGGGTGGTTTCAGCCGAATAGAGCACCCTGTCCCAACACCGAGCGAAGGTGAAGTTCTGATTAAAACCCACTCGACATCCGTATGCGGTACCGATATTCACATTTGGAAATGGGACCAGTGGAGTCGTGAAAACGTACCGTTAGGAACCATCACCGGCCACGAAACCTGCGGCGAAGTGGTCGCTCTCGGTCCTGGCGTGAAATCCCATTCGATTGGCGATTTGGTTGCCATTGAATGCCACCTTGCCTGCTGGAATTGCCCTCGATGCGACGAAGGAAATGCGCACATCTGTGAGAACGGCTCAATCTTTGGCGTGCATACGAACGGTGCTTTCGGGCCGTATTTTGTGGCTCCGTCAGTGAACGCCCGTCCAATTCCAAAGGGGCTTGACCCCGGTCATGCGTCCATACAGGACCCGCTTGGAAACGCGATTCATACCCTCACCGGTGGCCCGGTCGAAGGGTCAACCGTCGCCATTCACGGTCTTGGCCCAATTGGATTGTTTGCCGTCAACGCTGCAAAAGCCATGGGGGCTAACAAAATCATTGCAGTCGATTGGGACAACACCTACCGAATGGACTTAGCAAAAACGCTTGGAGCTGACCTTGTGCTTGGAAAAGACGATGACGTCGTCGCTGAAATCTTGGCTGCAACCGATGGAAGAGGCGTGGACAACTCCTGTGAGTTCTCAGGCTCCCCTCAAGCCTTAGCCAACACCATTCACAGTACTCGAATGGGTGGCTATGTCAACATTCTCTCCGTATACGGAAACGCTACTCCGGAAGTTCCGATGAACGATGTTGTGTTCCGATACCTCCACATCAAAGGCATCAACGGCAGAAAAATGTGGTCCACATGGGATACCATGCACGACCTTTTGGAACGTGGATTGATTGATGTCAACGCCGTTCTGACACACCGTATGCCGATTGAATCGTTCGAGGAAGCCGTCGAGTTAGCCATTGCTGGAGAATGCGGTAAAGTTGTCTTGGACTTCGATTAAGCGCCAATCCACTTGTAGCGTCGAGCACCTTCGTCAACACCTTCGTCGCCGATTTCAACCAGCGCAAATTCACCTTGAGGCGTTACGACGCTGTCATCTTGCAAGCCCTTGTGGAGGTTTTCGTAGGTGATATGGTCGATAGCGACTCGTCCAGCCAAACGCTCAAACAGATGCCATCGAGAAACGACTTCTCTCCAGCGCGGGCTAACTTTGGCTTCAAACACCTTGGCTTTAGCCCCAGAGCCATAACCGCACAGACCGAACAACAAATTGTCCAGGTTGCTGTTTTCTTCCAAATCAGACTCGAACGTCGACATCAAGGCAAGGAAAATAGAACCGGTGTATTGGTTTCCAATCAAACTGCTCGCACGCTGTCCTTTCTCAATTCGACTTGCGTGGAAGTTAAGGTATTCTGGAGTCTTGGAGATTGCACGTCGATATCCGTCCATTGCTTTCTCCCAAATCTCGATGAGTTGTGCATCATCGGTATCATGATCTGCTGGCATTGGGCCGAGTTGCTCAGCTATGGAACCCCACATTTCGGTTCCTTCGCGGTCGTGTCGGAAAATGTCGGGGAACATTCGCTTGGCTTGGAATGCGTAAGGTAAGTGCATGATGATTCGAGACCACTGTTCTGTCAACCTCTCATCTTCACCGTGTGTATATCGGCCTTGCTTTTCTGCCTTCTCAGCAAAATTGTGGAACGCTTGGCGAACAGCTGATTGGTAGCAACGATTGGAGAATTGTCCGTCAAAAATTGGTTCGTCTCGATGGACGCTGACCTTTTCTTCACCGTGAGCAAAAATACCCAATTTACGAACGGTGGATTCAGGTAGGTGGCGAATCATTCTCTCAATCAATCCCTTCTTCATGGTCTGACCGGTTTCTTGGGCAAGTTGCAAAACGTTGGTAATCACCGAACGAATACTGACCTCTCGGCGAGGCTTGAAGAAATCGTGAACTGGGGTCGTCGATACGCCGATGCAATCTGGAATCTCAAGCAGACGAGGGTTACGACGAATGAGCAATGCGCCACCGCCAGCTCCTTGCGTGTACTCTCCAGAAGATTCCAAAGCGTATTTTGCGTTGTCAGAAAAAATTACGATTCCTGTCCGTTCGTCGTGTTCGGTTGAACGGGCGACCCAATCGAGCGTTGTGTGCATTGCATCAACAGCACCGATGCAAGCAAAGGTCATG
>DAXG01000034.1:50182-50310 GCA_002506275.1 Euryarchaeota archaeon UBA259
TCGACAATGTAGGTCGCCGTAGGTTTGGCACCGTCAAGAGCAGATTCTGTTCCGAGGTACATTCGACCGATGTTATTTGGGTCCAATCCGTTCCGGTCAATGATTTGCATAACGGCCATTGCGCCCAT
>DAXG01000003.1 GCA_002506275.1 Euryarchaeota archaeon UBA259
ATTGCGCTTGATGTGTCGATGGTCTTACCGGCTTGAGTGTCGGTAATGGTAATGTCGACTTTACAAGGTTCGGATCCATCGCAAAGCTGTGTGTTTTGCTCGCTGATGGTAATTCCTTCGCCAACGCCCCATTCTTGGTCGCTGGTGTCAGATCCAAAGTCAACGTAGACACATTCACGGTCGCCGCTGTCCTTGTCACAAGTAATTGGTGCGCCATCGTTGATGGAGACCGAAACTGAGACTGCTGCCCAGTTAATTGCTTGTCCTTGGTTCATGGTCATACGAACGAGGCTGTCGTCAGTGGCGGTGGAAGGTTGCCCTTCGATTGCTCCATCTGCAGTGAATGCAAACTCGGTTGATGCAGTATTGTTTTCATATTCCCTTTCAACTATGACCTCGAGGATAGATGCATGACCTGCTCCATGCGTATCGATGGCAATGAAGGCAACCTGTGAATAGTAAGAGTGTTCAGTGATTCCTGTGTCGGTCAGGTATCCGGTACTATCGATACCCACAAAGGAGTTCCATTGGCTTATTGGAATGTATACATTTGTGAATCCGGCAGGAGAGGTTGCTGTAATATCGATTGTCCCATCCAAGTTGATGTCCCATCCCAACGTCATCATATCGCCATCGATATCTACTGCAGAGTGATAGAGTTCAACATCGAACCCATGCAAGGTTTCGACTCCTGTGGTTGCATTCGTAGAATTATCAGTTGCCGCATTCATCATTCCAACCGTGTTGAGTAATTCTGATAACTCAATTATTGGTGAATGATTTGTTAAGTTTGTAGCCTGTCCATCCGCTTCAGGAGTGATTGTATCGTCTGTTACTCCGAAACATCCAGTCAAAAACAAAAGGCATGCGAGAGTAATCACGTTGATTGTGCGAGTTGGGTTCATACTTCGTGTTTTGACGAAGATAACATAAGGTTACCTCTACTACATGCGCGGTAAATGAGGTTTTTAGAAAATACCGCGGCGGACGGGGTGCTTTTTACGCATCCGAGATGTTAAGTTCATAAGCCGTCGAAGAAGCAGACTAATTGGAGAGGGGTGTATCTCATGTTGAACGTCACGGCCCGACAGGACTTGATGAGCAAAATTATCGAAACGCTGAATGTAGTAGTAGAAGATGCAAGGTTTGATTTTGGCGAAAATGGATTACAAGTCCGTGTCGTCGACCCATCACACGTTGCCATGATCCAAATGGACATCGACGCTGCTGCCTTTGACACTTGGGAACTTGATTCGACAAGCCTAGGTCTCGAGATTCGAAAAATCAAGGAATTGGTCAGTTTGGGAGGTCCTACCGACCTCATCGAAATGGCGTACGGTGACGAGACCGGTGTCCTTACCGTAAACCTCGGCAAGATTGACCGTAACATTCGTCCATTGGACAACTCAACCATGACGCCTCCTACGCTACCTGCGCTGGAATTGCCGTGCAAAGTGACCATATCAGGTGCTGATTTCACACAAGCATTGCGAGCTGCTCGTCAAGTTGGAGACCTCGTCAATTTCAGTATCGATGAAAATTCTTTCACCGTCCATGTCCAAGGCTCAACCGATTCAGTAACCGTTGCTTTCGACAAAGAGGAATTGCAACACATTGAATGCGATGCTCCTGCACGAAGCCAATATTCCCTCACTTATCTGGTTCCATTGTCGAAAATCTTCGGCAACATCCAATCGGTACACATTGGCTTTGGGGAGAACTACCCGCTTTCCATGTCCTTTAGTTTCCATGATGGCGCTGCTGAGATCCAGTACTTCCTTGCGCCACGTGTTGAAAACGACATGTGATGCCAACTCAAGTTGGTTCAACAACGACGGTTGCTCATTTGAGCTTTGTATGAATTGGCCGAAAGGCTCAGTATTCTCGCCAGCCGTGACCGCAACTCTTACACGTCAACATTCGAGTTTCGGGTTCATCTGACGAACGTGTTTGCTCAAGGTAAGAGAATACTTCAATGTCATCGCATTTTGGACACATGTAGGTTCCAGTCGTGAGGACACCGTGGCGTTTGTCAGAATCCTTGATGACTTCATAGACTCGTTCTCTTGATTTTGTTTCTGATCGAGCCTTCGAAAGGTCAACATCCTTTCCATCCGTACCTTTTATCACGACATTTGCAGGTCCATTATACCCGCATTTGTAGTTCGTGCACGAGATGTCACCGCTTGGGTTAGGGAAGGATAAGGTTCCACATTGGGGGCAAAACATAGCAAGAGGGTATGCCAAGGAATACTTAGGTTTGTCGGAACTTCAATCTCCACCTCACCATGTTGTTCAGCCCAAAGTCTGGGTCACAGCGAACAAAACATTTGCAGAGGGAAGGGTGAATAGATGGTGCCCAATCGGAGAATCATGTGGCTTTGGTATGACTGGCGTGCAGCAGCGATTGCGGATGACCACGGCTCCATTTTGGACGATGAGCAATGGGATGGTTTTCACGACCAGAGAACCATCGTTGATCGACTTGAATGCATAGCAGCTGGTGGCCTTACGCCTGAAGCAATGCTTCTCCTCGAACGGTTCCCTGAAGCGAAACCTCGTGTCCATGGCGAACCGGACCTTCCTGATGCAGACTGGCCCCTTCCAGATGAAGAGGCGCAGGCAGCAGCCGACCAAGCAGCCATAGCAATGGCGACGATGGGTGTTGCACAAGCCGCAGGCGATCCTGACCGACGGCTTGAGCACTTGATGCGAGCAAGCGATGAGATGCGCAGCACCTTCATCACCATGGAAGCCCGTCTTGTCGAATGGGTTGGTCTCTTTTTACCAGAGGCTCGCTTTGGTCAAGACCGCTCTTCACTTGGAAAAACAGTGTCTCAAGCCGAATCGTTGGAACATTTGTCCAAGACTCTTGACGTATCACTCCCACCGGTTGGACCCGACAAACCTGAATGGAAGGCGCTCAAAGAATGGGGCCTTGGCGTCTCAGTTTTCCGTGGTCAACTCGATCGATTAGAAAACGCCATTCGTCATCTGTCCGAACAACATCTCCCGTCGCTATCAGCGTTGCTTGGGCCTCTGCTCGCTGCACGGTTGTGCGTTGAAGCCCACGGCCGAATGCGTCTTGCACGCTTACCGGCCGGAACCGTACAAGTCCTCGGTGCAGAAAAAGCCTTTTTCAACCATTTGAAAACTGGAGCACCGCCTCCAAAACACGGCCACATCTTCATGCATCCATGGATTTCTCGCTCTCCCCGATGGGTCCGCGGAAAAATTTCACGAACTGTAGCAGCCAAAGCGAGCATTGCTGCTAAGATTGATGCCTTTGAAGGCGAGCCTTGGGGCGAAGAAGAAATGAGAGCACTTGAACAAAAAGTCGAGGATATTCGTGAAGCGTATCCATCTCCACCATCACGCCGAGGTTGAGGTGTTTTCATGGGACGATACAACAACCGCCGCAAGACCATGCTCTCATGGGCCGTCATGAAAGACGGACGAGCCCTTTGGACGACGAATGCAGTCCCGAGGCGGGCTGTTTACGGCGAGTCATTACGCTCTTTTTCAGGTACGGAGTTCCGCCGTTGGGACCCTTCACGTTCGAAACTAGGTGCTGCCATTATGCGCACTCGCCGCGACCCTTCTTGGTTGCTGCCCGAAGAAGGTACAGACGTCCTCTACCTTGGTGCTGGACACGGTACTTCAATCAGCCATTTGCATGACCACCTCTGCGGCCAGCACAACGATTTGAAAGGTCGATTGGTCGCTGTTGACCTTGCCCCACGATGTTTGAGAGAACTGACGCACATGGCCAAAAGCAGACCTGGATTGGTACCTGTACTCGGAGATGCCAGAAAGCACGCTGCATGGGGTGTCCTACTTCCACGTAAGGTCGATTGGTTGTTCCAAGATGTTGCCCAAGCAGGCCAAGTTGACATTTTCATCGCTGCTTGCCGACGGTTCCTCAACCGTGACGGTACTGGTCTTCTTTCACTGAAAGCAGCGAGTGAGCGGTGGACCGGTGACGGTGAAGCGGCCCTGTTTGACGCCGTCGAACATCAATTGGGAATCTCTGGATTTGAAGTCGAAGAACGAATTGAGTTGACCGGGTACGAGGATAACCACGTACTTTTTGCCGTCCGCAAGATGGAGTGATTTGATGCCAGAGTTGCCCGAGGTTGAGACGGTTCGAACTGGTCTTGAGCAAGCTTGGGTAGGACGAGTAATGACCGAAGTCATTCTCCGACGAGACGGATTGCGTTTTCCATTTCCTCAATCCATGGTTCAGCAGTTAACCGGCAAGAAGATTGAGGCTGTACGTCGACGAGCAAAGTATCTTCTTATCGATACAAACGACGGTCTTGTTTTCCTCTCTCATCTGGGCATGTCTGGCCGCTATACCCTCATTACACCGGCTGAAGTTCCACGGTATTCACAAGTCCAAAGCAGTCCAAACCATTCGAAGTTTGGCGAATTGACCGGTTACGGCGGCCGTCATGACCATATGGAATTCCGTTTCGATGATGGCTCTGTAGCCGTTTACACCGACCCCCGACGGTTTGGAATCGCTGATGTCTTTCCTCGGGCTGAAGAACAGATTCAACCGCTGCTCGAACACCTCGGCCCTGAACCGCTTGAACATTGGAGCGCTGAAGATGCCGCTCGCCGCTGTCAGGGCAAGCGTTCTCCAATCAAGACCACATTGCTCGACCAACGATTCGTCGTTGGAGTCGGTAATATCTATGCTTGCGAAGCACTTCATCGCTCTAATATTTCACCCACTCTTCCCACAAACAAACTTGTTCGCAAAGACGGCCGTCCAACCAAAGCTCTGGTTCGACTGGTTGAGCAGGTCAAAGAAGTTCTCAAAGCAGCCATTGAAGTTGGCGGTTCAACGCTCAACGATTTCGCAGCAGTCGACGGAACGCTTGGATACTTCGGACATCATTTTCAAGTCTACGACCGTGAGGACGGGCCTTGCCTCAAAGAAGGTTGCAACGGCACGGTAGAACGAATTGTACAAAGCAACCGCTCGACGTTCTTATGTCCTCGCTGCCAGAAGTAATCAGACCAAACTGTAGACGACGCTGCCAGCGAAAAACCACAGAGCAACCGCAGTGAATTTGTAGACGTATTCTCCCTTCTTACGCAAATACTCCAGTGCAGGTGTGCCGGTAAGAACCATCGCAACAATCAGGTACCATACTGTGTCGATGGTCATACCAAGCATACCGATTGCTAGTTTGGTACTGAACCCCATTCCAGGCTTGAGTACTTGCGCCAATATGGCAACGAGAAACAGGGCTATTTTCGGATTGAAGAAGGCGATAGCAAAACCCTCAGCAAACCCTTGGCGTTGATGTTGTACAGAAGTTGCTTCGACTTCTTGCAAGGCATCAACTTCCGCAGTCCACATTTTGATCCCGTACCAAATCAACAGAAAAACACCAATGATTTGCAATGCAAAGAATACGTCTGGAGAGTTTTCCAACAGCAGGATCAGACCAAAAACAGCGCTACCAGCATAGATTCCGAAACCGATGCCATGACCAATCGCACATGCGACACCTTGCCTTCTACCGCCGATGAGGGTGTTACGTAAGACAACAATGAGGCTCGGGCCGGGTGATGTAGCGCCTAAAACAAAAAAGACTCCAGCGGCTAGAATCGCTTCCCATGCCAATGGCTCCATAGTGGGTCGTAATCGCTCGCCATCATCAACGCTTCTCAAGAGAAGCCATCACCTCTCTGCTTTGAGGTTGACATGCGGAGAGCAGAGAGGTGAGGCGTGAGGAATTCAAAGTCCGTAGAACATGATTGTGGATGGGCGGCCAGCGGAAAGGCGCTCTTCAGTTTCTCTGGAGACTTTGAGAAAATCTCGGTTGAGCCGTTGCTGCTTCATTACCAGAGCAAATGCCGTTCGTAGGGTGGTCATGGTCGAAGGTTTGGTGTTGGCTAAGGTTGCGTCTTCCATGTTGTAAAAATCATCATACTCCCTCTTTAAGGTTCGCATTCTTGCATCATACATTATCATCGCACCGATTTCCGGTAATTCTCCAGTATTTTTCCAATTGAGGGAAGTTGCTTTCCGAAGAACAACCGTTTGAGGGACTGAATCATGAACTGATTTTCCTTCTTCCGTCTTTTTTCTTCGTTTTTTCGGGAAGTGGAGAATGATGCGTACCGACATGGAACGAACCGTTCCGTGAGTGGATTCGGAATGCAGTAGGGCCTGGTAAGTGGGGTGGGAACCGTTCAACTTCTGTTCCTGGTCCGAGGCGTATTCGTTTTCCTTGGTGCATCCAATCTGTACGAACCTCCTTACTCGAACGTACAGTGTCCCCCGTGTGCTTCGATCGTCTTTCGAGATGTGAAAACGAGTGGTCGCTCGGTGAAAGAACGACACCGGCCATCCGAAGTCGGTGACGTGCTTTCTTTTCGGTCATGTGTTCTTTGCGATGGCTTGCTTGGAGAACTCCTAAACCAAAGTGTTCAGCGACCCACGCCTCTTTTCGCCCATCGGTTTGACGCCAATACTTTTTCTTTCGTTGACGGCCGAGTTCTGAATTGAACGATTCAAACCACCGCTCAGAACGAATGGTTGGTTGTTTGATGACGTTGAGTGTGGTCACATCAAATGCTGCAAGCCCAGGCGAAACATGGTTGTAGGCTCCGATGTCCATAGCCACCCATGCCGGCCTGCTGTCCTCCAATTGAAACTTCGAAAAGGCGACTTCACCCGCATTCTTGCCGACTTTGGTGGTGGTCGAGTGACCAAACAAAACCATCCGCTTTGGATCGACCGGTTTGTCATGCTGAAACCATCGTTTGCGAATCCAGAGCAATTCCTTCTCACCTTGTGAATCTAAGGGCATCCGGGGGTCATATCCTGCATGAACAAGCCGAACTTTGTCCAGCACAATTTGCGTTGGTAGGGCGTCCATCCACATCGCATCGTTGAAGAAATTGGATTTGGCTTGCCACAAATCACCTTTGGCTCGGACGATGTACGAGCCCCATGTCGATTTCCCTCCACGACGCATCCACGGTTGCCAAAGTTCGACCTTTCCATGTTCTGTGATGCTGCGCAGCGCCATTTGTTCGTGGTTTCCTTTGATGCATACGATTCGTTCATCATTTCGAATCATCTCGATGAGACCTGCAGAATCTGGGCCTCTGTCAATCATATCGCCCAAGCACACCACTCGGTCATCATCTGTTAACTGCAAACGGTGTATCAATGCCCGAAAGGTGGCAAAGTGGCCGTGGACATCTCCAATGGCAAAGATGCGATGTCCAGCATCAAGTCGAGCCTGTAAATCAGCTTCTAGGCTCGGGTCTCGACATGAAGGGCCAAGGGGGATATCCAATCCACAACTCATTTTTCCACCGGGGGGGTTTCCCCGAGTTGACCATTCTGCTGTCGTTATATTATCTTCGCATCTCTACGGGACTTTTGAGGGCGTTTTGACGACCTTTCGAGGGAATTCCGGCGAAGAAATCTGCATTGGAGAGCGTTTGAATCTCAAATGTAATTTTTCTTCTAAGTATGTCACGCGCATACAGGTGGGTAGGTGTGTTTCCGCGCATGCAGGTCACACATTGTTTTCCGGAAAACCTCACTTTGACCGAAAGACTTATCCGGTAAACCCCCCTTGGGTTAAACAATCCGGAACAGGTGAAGAACATGAGGGACCCAGAATTCGACAATCAAGATTCGTTGAAGCGGGCCCTCCGTCATCGCAGTTAATGCGACTGATCTGGGCTTGAGCAGCGTGGCTGCATATACGTCAAACGTTTGTGCAACCGCTGTTGCTTTAGAAACAGCATGGAGGTATGGTGTAGTGGATAGCATCAGGGATTTCGAATCCCTGGACCCCGGTTCGAGTCCGGGTACCTCCGCCTGTTTCTCTCAGAGGGGCATGGTGTAACGGATAGCATTGGAGATTGCGATTCTTCAGACCCGGGTTCGACTCCCGGTGCCCCTGCCATTCGCAACCATGGAGATGGTATACTCAAAACAAGGAAGTGACAAGATGAATAAAAAAACCAACACACAACAAAACCAGAACGAACACGGATGGGACGGAGACGTCCATCCTGAGATTGCAGCTATCGACCATGATGCCAATTTTGAACAAATGGAACAACTGATGAAGATTTACTCAGCCTATAACCACCAGCACAGGAAAGACGGAACTGCATGGAATGTATGGCCGGATTGGGAACTTGTGCTTACTTCGATGAACGATGCATTGCACTTTGAAGATGCGGAAAGAGATACGCCTGAAATCTGTGCTGAAAGACAACACTGGCTCAATTTTATGGAATACATTCACACGAATGATGCAATAACTATCGATGGCTACACCGCTATAATTGATGGCAGGTTTGGGCATCAGTTCACCTTTGACATATGCCTCGAGTACGAGTATTGGGTCTCACCTAGAAGTCTCGTAGAGCATTATCAAAAGACCAATGCAGCAAGAACTGGACAACTTGGGCCTCCATGGAAGAGGAACACTTTGCTGTTTTTCTCAAGGCATGAGATTGAACACTCACTCGAGGCATATTGGCAATGCCCTGAACACGTACCAAATTTTGGTGGACAGTGGACAAGATACACGCACGGTAACAGATTCTGCATTGAGAGACAAGAAGGTGAAACCTTCCCGCTTGCACTGCAAACGCTCATGCAACTTTGCATCGATGATACTGATATTTGGAAAATGATGTTTGAACAAGACCTCGCAGATATCGAGCACCATGAATTCATGGAAAAAGAATGGCCAGGTGGAAGACCTGATCAAGATTGGGAGTACCAATGAGGTGAGAATATGAAAAAGAAAAACAATGAAAATATAGACATACAAACGATAATGGCGATGTTTGTTGCTTACATGCAACAGCAGATGGAATACACGGAAATGAAGATGGATGTTATGACAGAATGGGAATCTGAGGATTGCGGTTGCAGTGGTTGTGAAAAGAGAACACTTACTGTCCCTGAAAACAATGAACCTTCTTTCGATGATGCGTTTACAAAGGAGTGGTTGTAATGTTCGCATGGAGACCGAATGCGAGCGCACCCCTGTGGGATGCTTCTGACCCTGGCGAGGCTGAAGGTCCGTTTTTCTCAGACATCAGCATTGAGCATGACAAGCAGCTTGGCCCTTCGTGTGTAGCGACCACGTTGGCAATGATAGCAAGAACGACTGGTGCGGATGTGGGCCCGGATGATTTCAAGAAAATCACCAACTCACAATCGCCACATTCATGGTCCAATGCACTCAAACCCTTCGGGATGCAGTTGGCCTATTGCAATCATGATTTGAGAAGAATGGAGCACTACATCGAGGAACTTGTTGAACACAACGATTTGTTCTTTTTGTGCTTCTACTCAGTGAATCCTCCAAGTGACCCTGACGCAAAGGGCAAACTCTGTACTGCTCACATCGTCACCCTGCACAAGGACACCATCTATGATACTGCAAAGCACAATCATTCAGGTGGCGTCATTGCAGCGAATGACTATGCAAGGCTCGATAGACAGACCAAGAGAATCTTCAGAGTCGTTCCGCTTGGCCATCCGAGGTGTGTATAATGAGCCAAAGTATGGCGAGGAAATTGACCCTCGATGGATTAGGAATGTGCGTCACCTACGGTAAAGACAACCAGCTTGGCATTGGTTTGCCGATAGAGGTTGATAAGGACAGACCGCTGGTTGTTGCTCATCCCGCAGCGGCGCAACACTATCATGCCAGCATGAGTTTGTTTGAAGACGCAGGACACCCGTTTGTACACGTTCTTGTTGACTTTGGGCAGTATTGTCCGGATGAGTGGCCGTATCACGCAGATAGTGTCAATCATGCCGTTTACCAAAGATTGCATGATACTTCTCAAGGACATCCAGTGTTCAGGAAAGTCTGCATCGATGTTCCGCATTGGCAGGTTCACGTTGGAGGGGATGCCTATGCGTATCTCTCCAATGCTCCCCCCGTCGATGTTTTGTATGTCGATTGGTTTTCTTGGATGGACAGATTCATCATCAGTGATGAACATGCATTTGCAGAAATGATGGCGGAATACATCTCCAAAATTAGAGATGGAGGTCTTGTCATTGTTGACCACAAGCACAGAGAAATGGGCGAGGGCGGATGCAGATGGTTCAACCATGTTGGTCAAACATTCTCTGTCGGCCCTCATTCGGTTATGGAACAGGTATGCGACGTTGAATGGCTTGGTGAAAACGTCAATCATGAGATGCAAACATATGCTGCAACGGTGTACAAAGTTCACCACTCTGCAAACAGCCCTCTCGGCCAGACCGATTGGTTTGATGAAATCAAACCGTGGTTTTGGAATACCGTGCCTGAAATGGGCTTGAGCCCGCCTCAAGTCCAGAGAATGTTGGACAATGAAACCGAAGAGAGCATTCACCCGAATGCGATGACTTGGGAGAATTGGCACGACACGTGGTCGACGGTTTACATGGACGGTAGAGAAGAAGGTTTGACGTTCAAAACTCCAGTTCCTCCGAGGTTTGCATGGCCGTATGAAGCGTATTCGAGTTACTTGCAATGGCTCCTCAATCACCCTAAATGCCTGCAAGTGGAACTCAACAAGAGGTCGTACAGACTTTCGGGAGAGAACTTTGTGCTCAATCTTGTGCATGGTGACTTGATTGAACTGGCACCTGCGTTGTATACGAAACATACAGCATTGGCTGTGAGGCATAAACTGACACAACAGGTGAAAGCGAGATGTCCGTGGTGGA
>DAXG01000042.1 GCA_002506275.1 Euryarchaeota archaeon UBA259
CGACGACTGGAATGCTGATGTCATGTTTGAATTGGAAACAGTTTTCGGCGCTGAAAAGGTCGATGAGCGATGGAATGCAAAGATTTCCCTTCACGTTGTCAATCCGTCATCAGTGAACAAGGATTGGGCGGTAGATTATGACCAGTTTGCGGAAGGGCTTGAGAACTGGGCAAAGGTATGGGAATGCGATGGAGAAGATGAGGAGACAATCGATGGCTTTGGCTGTGGAAGTGTTTTACCTCCTCGGACTCAAACAACCGTTGTTCTCAACTTGACTTGGACCGATTTAGAGCACTCACCCTCACTTACCAATTTCTCCCTTCTTACATTAGCCGACGATGATTACGGCAGTCATCCTATTTCCGTACATCCTGACCTTTCCTTTTATCCTGATTCGTCATGGGAAATGGTTCTCTCCGAAGGTGAACTTAAGCGATGTATGTCCTTTATTTCGTTCTCCGAGGAACCACTCAATGTGAGCTTTCCCTATGCTGACCAATCGTTAGACATCCAATCACGTTTGCAATGGATCGAAGGTCAAAATAACCTTGAAGCCCAATACGAGTCTGCCCCTGAACAACTCTGTTTGAGAGGCTTAGACCCAGTTGTCCTTCGAACATCCGAACTCAATACAATACAATTGAACAACGAATTGTTTGATGGTGGAATGCCAGAACTGCCACTGATTGCAGTCGTACCTTCTCATGGCTGGAACATCAGCAGCGATGCTGAACTTGGCTGGGGCTTTGAACTGAATTCCAGTGGTATTCTCAGTTCAATTGATGCCCCTTGCCCTTTGAATCCTGCTCTTTCGATCCCTTCAACGCCGACAGTAGGGGAATGGATTTGGGATTTGGACGTGAGGAAGATTTCGAACATCCCGGCTGTTCAAGATGAGAATCGTTCGCTTACTGTACGGATGTCAGATGGCGCAAGCATGCACGTCTGCTCTCCTCATTTATCGGTCGAGGCTAAATTCAACTTTACTGTCGAAGAAGGGCCTGAATTGATTTTCCAAAGATACAACACCTCTCACCGAATGTGGTCGAACATGTGGATGGCAGCTTACAACGGCACTCTTTTACAATCCGAAGGCGCCAACTTTTCATTCTATAGTTCAAGCAACCAAACCATACCTGTTCAAATAAATTACCAAGGTAACGGAGAACAGTGGACGACCGTTCGTTCCGTAAGTTCGCTTTCAAACGGGTGGAACTCGTTTGAGTTTGCACCGTCTGATTCAACCCTTTCGACGCTCTGGTTTGAACATCAAGACGAATCGATTGTCATTCATTTGGCGAGTTATGTCTGAGGTCTTGTCATGCGAGTCGCTATTTTAGGGTCAGGTTCGCTTGGCTCCCTTTACGCAGCACTGCTCTCCCGCATTAAGAGCATCGAACTTTTGGTTCATGGAAGGGGTTCACATGGCGCTCACATGGCGGCTGAAGGGCTTCGTCTGGTGGGTGAATCGGAAGGTTTTGTTTCGAATGGAGATGTCTTTTTTTCACTCGACGAAGTCGGACTGCCACCCGTTGCAAGAGGTACAATGGACTATGTGATCCTGACTGGAAAGGCAGATCAGACACCATTTCTAGCCTCTCTTGCCCGACAACTTCTCACGGCAGATGGTTATGCTTTGTGTTTGAGTAATGGACTTGGACACGCTGAGAAATGTCAAGATTCACTTGGTCCTCACCGTGTATTTGCAGCGACTTCCACCCACGGTGCTTGGAGGCCATCTGCAGGAACTGTCCACTGGGCTGGAAGGGGTGAAACTGTGATTGGGGCCCTTCCAGGTGGTCCAGGTCAATCCGAGGCTCAACCTCTACTGGATGTTTTCGAGCAGGCTGGCCTGTCTCCGAGGTGGTCATCGGATGGTGTTGCCTCCGTTTGGCGGAAGGTTTTACTCAATATTGCAATCAATCCAATAGCTGCGTTAGCCGGAGTCGAAAACGGAGAATTACTACGGCCAGACCTCTTCTCATCAGCCTTTTCGACCATGCTTGAAGGTGCTTCAGTGGCCCGTCAAGAACGAGTGGTACTTCCATCAGACGCCGAATTAGAAGAGCAACTTCGCCAAGTACTTCTGGCAACTTCAAGCAACATGTGCAGTATGTTACAGGACCTGCGGAACGGTCGTAAGACAGAGATTTCTGTACTGAATCAAGCCATCGTTGAACGCGGAGAGCGAGCAGGTCTTGCAACCCCGTTGAATCAGATGTTGGTGGCTATGATTACTGCCCTTCATGCCCAATGAGGTCTGTATTGAAATGAAGTCCTCGGTTTTCTTTTCGTCCAAGTGAATCTTCGGTTACCAATTGTCCAACGAGGATAAGGTTGCGTAATTCGACGATTTCCCGTGATGGTAATGCACTTCTCCAAATAAAATCCACTTCTTTAGAGAGTAGTTGCAATCGGCGTTTGGCCCTGTGAAGTCGGTTAAACCTCCGAACGATGCCCACTTCTCTTGACATCGTGTTTGTCAAAGCCTCTCGATCGTTTGCCACTGATACGTGTTCAGTAAGAACTTCAAGACCGTCTGCACGCCATTCTGGTAACGGCGTATCGTTACTTTCTGGCTCGGAATCAATGATGTGATTCGCCGCTCGAGCTGCGTAAACTACTGCTTCAAGAAGGCTGTTTGACGCTAACCGGTTCGCACCATGCATCCCCGTGCAAGCGACTTCGCCTATTGCATACAAAGAGGGCAATGGGTTTCCAGTCTCTCTGCTGTGAGGGCGCCCGTATTCATCGACTGCAAGCCCTCCAACGATGTAATGTGCCGCTGGAGATACCGGTAAAGGGTCTCTTCCCAACTTCAAACCATGTCTGTTGAGTCGTTTTTGAATCGTGGGAAAATGATCCTCCAAATGCTCTTGATTCATGTGGGACGTCACCAAGTAGACATGATTTCCCCCCGTTTCTTTTAGCCGTTGGTCAATCGCTCGAGCTACAATGTCTCGTGTTGCCATGGAACCCAAAGGCGAGTGGTTGAGCGTGAAAGAGTAGGCGTGAGGCAACAGCGGCGTGTTCTCACCGTTTGTTGTTTCAACATCGGATTGCCATGACCGCAACCCTTCTTCATCCAAAATGACGCCACCCTCGCCTCGTACGGCTTCAGTGATGAGGAAAGGTCGGTCCGATTGAACGGCTAAAGCCGTCGGATGGAATTGGATGAACGCCATGTCTTTGACCGCAGCGCCTGCTCTGTATGCCATTGCCAAACCGTCTCCTGTGGCGACCGGCGGGTTGGTCGTTTGCGACCAGAGTTGGCCCACTCCTCCGGTGGCAAGCATCAGTATGTCGGCAGGTTCAGTGAAGACTGAGTTCCGCTCTTGGTCTAAGCACCATACGCCTGCAATCCCCTTCTCTGGATTCTGATGTTCCCTTTGAATCAAATCCATTGCCAGGGTATTTGGTTTGAGGATGATGTTGGGATGGGAACTTGCTGCATCGTTCAATGCTCGCTCAATTTCTTTTCCGGTCGCATCTTTCGCATGGAGGATTCGGCGTTCAGAATGTCCTCCTTCCTTTGCATAGTGGAACCCCCCGTTTTCATCGGTTTCAAACCGTACTCCGATGTTGAGCAAGTCGTGGATACGTTCACCCGATTCTTCGATGACTTTTCGAACGATGCGTTCGTTGCACAAACCGTCTCCACTGGCAAGCGTGTCATGGATGTGAGATTCTAAGCCAGCACCATCGGTTTTGTCGAGAATGGCAGCAATTCCACCTTGGGCCCAATTGGTCGATGAATCGATGGGGCGTTGTTTGGTTATGACGGTCACTGTATGTTTGGCATCGGCCAATCGTAAAGCCGCAAAAAGGCCAGCAATTCCGCTTCCGATGATGACTATCTTCGCCATAGTGGGCCCTCCGTGGTGTGGGGTACATGCTGCCACATTTCACCCCATCGGCAGCGAAACGGCTATGTTCGGTCCTGTTCTACAGGTGCTATGGCGAGCATCCGTGACATCATCGGTATCCTCTTTGGGACTTCGCTGGTTGGTTTTTCGATAGGGAATGCTGGAATGGGTAAAATGGCACCTTATTTCATCGAAGGTGCCCCCGATTCGAAAATGGTCATTACCCGAATGTTTGAGCCGCATTGTGCAATTCCTACGATTGAGGCGGAAATTGCGAACGGTGATGAATCGTATTGTCTTCAGGCTACGGGGATGTGGGATGGCATCGATATTCTGTTTCTTTGTCTTGGCTTATTTGTCTTGCTTTATGGCCGTGTGGGGTTCACTCGTGTTGGCCGCAGAAGCCAGCGCAGTTATCATGTTTTATTCGCTTCGGGTGCAGTGCTTTTCAGCATCGCCATTCTCGACCGTCTCAACTTTCTCCCTACTGCCGCTAGTTCCACCGGAATGGCCGAGTTATTTCCATTCGCCGTTTCGCCTTTCATTGTCCAATGCATCATCGCCGTTATTGGGGCTTTCCTGATGGCAGGTCCAAAATACTGGGAAGCAGAGGGGATTGAACAGGCTCGTGAACGTTTGAGCAAGAGAAGGAACGTTGCAGACACTTTCCGGGGTACTTTTGGTTCAGTCAAAATGTCGCTTGGCTCTCGTAGCGGGACCACTCAAAGAATCGCTCGTTCCAATTTACTGAAGAAAGATTCACAGCTTCACATGCGCCGTACAACTTCAAAAAGTATCAAAGTCCTTGCAACCTGTCCATATTGCAAGGGTGGCGGCTGCAGTGAGTGCGGCCAAACCGGAACACTGTGATTCTTTTTATCACATTTTTTGATGCTCCAAACGACCTCTTCGGCTGTTCAACAACCGTGGTCAAAAGCGCGTGACTGACCCTTCATCACTCGGATTGTTTAAGACCTGTGGGGAATGGGTGTCGCGGATAAGGTCGAGGGAACATACTTCGATTGGAGGGATAGGGATGTATCTTCAAGCACTGGAAATTTCAAACTTCAAATCGTTCAAAGGTGAAATTACCGTCCCACTTGATCGAGGATTTACAGCAATCACCGGGCCGAACGGTTCAGGTAAATCGAATTGTGGCGATGCCATTCAATTCGTTCTTGGTCCGAGGAGCAATAAGGTGATTCGAGCTCAAAATGCAAAGGATCTTATTTTCAACGGCGGTAAGAACTCCAAACCTGCTCGTTCGTGCGAAGTCACACTCGTATTTGCGAACCCAATGCTCACCAATGGACGCCGCAGACTCCCTCTTGAACAAGACGAGGTTCGAATGACCCGTGCCGTGCGCCTGACCAAGGCGAACAACATTGTAACAAACTACTTACTTGATGGAGAGGAAAGCAGCCAAAAGACATTCCATAGATTGCTAGGTGCTGCAAACGCACGTCCGGACGGCTACAATATTGTCTTGCAAGGCGACGTTACTAAACTCGCTAAGATGACTGCAAAAGAGCGCCGTAAGGTCCTGGATGGCGTCGCTGGTGTCACTTCATACGACGATGAGATACGAAAGGCAGAGCGACAAAAGGAAATGGTCGAGGGCTATATCGAACGGATTGGGCTGCTTGAGGAGGAACAAAAAGTCCGACTCCGAGATTTGACCAAGGAGAAGAACCTCGCACTCAAGGTCCAAGACCTAGTCAAGGAACTCCAAACAGCCCGCATCGTATCTGCCCAATCCAAGTTGGCCAGTCAGATTTCTGAGCGTACCTACATGGTTGAGGAGCGTTCTCGAATTGAGTCCGAAGCCGCGCAGATGGAGGCGGACGTGAAGCAAGGTGCCCAAGTTTTACTCGGGCTGGAAGACCAAATAGGGGTATTGCAGAAGCAAATTGAGGACCTCATGGGAGGAGATTCGAACGGTTTGCTTGCCGCTATCAACCAACTTCAGATTCGGATTGCTACCAGCGGAGACCGAATCGATGAGGCTGAAGAAAAAGACATCGAGGACAAAGCAGAATTGGTTGAATTAGCAGAATCACTGCAAAAAGCAATTGATTCACTGGATGAATTTAAGCTTGGGCTGGCGAATGCGCGAATCGATTTGGAAGAATCTGAGAAAGCACTTGTAGAAGCTAAGAAAGAAGAATCTGAGGTGCAAGGGTTGCTTGAATCATCCGGTACGGCAAACGCTGAACTGTCCCGTGCTCTCTCGAAGGCGATTGAAGGCACTGAAACAGCTTCTGCTGCCCTCAACACCGCTCAAGAGGAAGTAAACCGAGTCGCAACGCAAGCAGAGATGTTGGACGAACAAATCTCAACCGCTCAAGAAGCCGCAGAGACTGCTCGTCTTGCTTTAGGTGAATCACAACTTACGGGTGAAGAACTCGGTGCTGACGCGCCAGACCAGAATCGAAAACAACTCGCAGAAGAATTGTTTACAGCCCAACGTTCTGAAGCGAAACTGGTTGAAGAATCACAATCTATTGAAAATCGACTCCGAGATACAGAACGCCGACTCAATACTGCCAGGAACGAATTGGAAAACAAGAGTGGAGCCAAAGGAATGGCTGGTGGTGCTGCTGCTATTATTGCCGCACGAGACCGTGGAGAATTACGCGGCGTGATCGGTACGGTAGCGGAACTGTGTCAACCAAGAGACCCCACACATACCGACGCCCTTGCTACGGCCGTCGGTGGTGGAATGACGTCCGTGGTTGTTGACAGCGATGAAGATGCAGCACGTGCCATCCAATGGTTGTCACAAAACAAGGCAGGCCGTGCCACCTTCTTGCCGTTAAACAAACTCACCCAATCACGTGCTGCGGGTAAGGCGCTGATGGTTTCCCGCAAGCCTGGCGTCGTAGGATTTGCCAGCGAGTTGTTGGACTATGACCCACGAATCGATGTTGCTGTACGCTTCGTACTTCGTAATACGTTGATTGTCGATAGCATGTCAACTGCCCGTGCCAACATGGGTGGTGTCCGCTTAGTCACTCTTCGTGGCGATGTGACCGAAGCCGGCGGTGCAATGGTTGGCGGTTCGAAGAGAAGGTCGATGGTGGCTTTCGGCGGAAACATTCAGGGCGCCAGTGAAGTTGAGGCGCTTTCCTCTGACGTGGAACGGTTTCGTCTCATGGCAGACACCGTGAACGCCGCACTTGCTGACGCTCGTCGTACACAATCGGAACTTCGAAGCAAAATCAATGCTCTTACCGATGGCGAGCATGCTGTTCGCTTCCAAGAATGGCGAGCAGAACATAAGCAAGTGAAAGCCAATCACGTTTCTGCCTTGGGCAATGTGGCAACTCTTGAGAAGCGACTTGGGGAACTGCGCCTTGAAGGCTCAAGTAAACTGCGTGAACTCGATGCTGCACAACAACATCTTGCTTCGATGGACGAAGTTCGTACGGAGGCTCAAAACCAACTGGAAGAAGCAAGCCCAGTTCATCTCAAAGACCGTTTGCATGCAGCAAAGGTAAAGCGCATTGAGGCGGAAAGCACGAAGGCTCAAGCCCAAATCTCACTGAATGGCGATGCGAACCACCAATCATTATTGGAAAATCGAGTTGATGAAATCAACAAGCGAATTCACTCACTCAACGAGAATGCAATAACTCGCAGTGAACGAATCGATACCCTGCAAGCAGGCGTCGCATCTAACTCTATAGAACTTAGGGCGAAAGAAGAGGAGCGCTCGCAGTATCTTGAAGAAAATCAAGGGCTTGAAGACGAACGGTTGGAACTCATCGAAGAGCGTACCAGTCTTCAAGTCAAACTCCAACAAAAGGCCCTTGACGCACGCTCCCGGCGTGGAATGGTTGAGGAAATGGGGCGGGCACTCAACCTCAAAGACGAGTCGATTCGAGAAACTCAACTCGAAATGTCCCAGAACAACATCGAGCCTGCTGAAGAAGGCGTATCTTTGCCAAGCGTAGGTGATGCAGAACGAAATGAACGCACGCTTCAACGCCGACTCGATTCCCATGGACCTGTGAACATGCTCGCAATTGAGCAGTTCGATGCTTGCGAGGCAAGATTGGCTGAAATGAAAGGCGACTTCAAGGTCTTGCAACATCGCCGCAAGCACCTCATTGACGTCACTGGAAAACTCGAAGAACAACGCAAGGAACGTCTGGTCAAGGTTTTGGAAAAGGTCAACGAGAACTTCAAGGTCGCTTACAAATCCTTGAGCGACGGAGGACGTGGAGAATTATTCCTCGAAAACGAGGATGAACCGTTCAAAGGTGGGCTCGAATTGTGGGCTCAGCCTCGTGGAAAGTCAGCCAAGGTCACGCGACATCAGTTGTCCGGCGGAGAGCAATCCATGGCAGCATTGGCGCTTATTTTTGCTATTCAAGATTACGACCCAAGTCCGTTCTATTACTTCGACGAGGTGGATCAGAACCTCGATGGATACAACGCAGAGCGTATTGCGTTGATGTGTCGAGAACGCAGTAAACGGGCACAATTCATTATGGTCACATTGCGTAAAGTTTCGCTCCGGCTTGCAGACCACCATATTGGCATCACGCACGGCGGAGATGGTTGCAGCCGTCGCATCGTTGACTTTGACCGTGAAAAGGCGATTGCTCTTGGTGAAAAAGCCCTTGCTGAGGCAGAAAAAGACAACGACAAAAACCATTCGCGTATTGAAGAAGCATCTTCTGCATCTCATGAAATGCCAATTGTTCCTGAGCCTTTAGCAACACCCACGAGCCTTGGTGGACTGCTCAACCACATGCCCGATGTCCAACCTGAGGCAGTTGCTACCTCCGGACTTGAAGCACTCACAGAACGGACTGTGGAGATGACCGAAGATATCGAAGAATATGCAGAAGTCGCTCATGCAGTAAAAGCTGCTGAAGCATCAGAACATCAGGAAACTGTCGAACCGGCTGACATTGAAGAAGAAACAGTTTGAGGTGAGCGAATGAGTGAGCAACAATCTGGATTGGACAAATGGTTCCTGCGTCAGGATGTTATTGACCAATTGCTCGCATCAGGTGAGGAATCACAAGAAGCAGCTCTTTTCGGAGACAAAATTATGGCGATTGCTGAGCGTGAAGAGGCAGAGCACCAAACGCTTGTTGATCCGTTTGACCGCTCCGTCGCTCTCGTACTTTCCCTGGTTCGGGATGAAGGGCTCGATGCTTGGAACATTGACTTGTCGAGTTTCCTCAAAGTGTTCACAACCCGTGTCAAGTCAGACGCCGCAACGCTTGACCTTCCAGCTTGTGGGCGCCTGATACGCATGTCTTGGGAAGTTCTTCATCATCAAGCTGAAGATTTGTTTGAGCGAGTCCAATACAACGATACTGAAGACGACTGGGATGACGGGCTGGGCTTTGGATGGGAAGCGGATTACAACGACGAGGATTTCTTCTTCACCAATTCAGTCCTTCAAGGCACTGCGGATGAATTCCTTCCTGATTTATTGGAAAACCGGGTTCGACGTGATGAAGGCCGACCAGTTACTCTTGTCGAATTACTTTCAGCGTTCAAAGATGCCTCAGACGATGCAGAATCACTTCGTTTGCGAGAGGAAAACAGACTTGCCCATGAAGCAGAATTGAAAGAATACCTCTCAGATGTTGGAGGACGTATGCACAACGAAGACCTCGAGGGTGATATCAAACGCTGCTGGCAAGCACTGAGGACGTCTTGCGTAGCATCTGATTCGACCAAGGTCCCGGTACTTGTGGTGATGGAATCGCTGAAGCCGATTTTAGAACAAACGTTCGGTTCTGTTCCAGAAGGCTACGATGATGAGGCCAAAGTTGCTTCATTTATCGCAGGTCTTTTCCTCACGCATCGCGGTTTTGCTTCGATTACCCAGGACAGCGTTCCTGATGGCGTCATCTACTTGGAAGATGCATGGCCTCAAATCGAGACTTTTGAGGAAATCAGTCAATTGATTGAAGACCAACAAAACGCTGAAAACCAACGTATTCAGGAGCAAGACACCGGTTCAGTTCGCCATGCCAAGTTACGGGCAGAAAAAGCACGTTTGGCTGAAGAAGAATCCGTTCGTAGGCAAGAACGAGCACTGGCTAAGCAGCAAAAAGAACAAACAGCCGTTGAGATAAATGAACCGACTGGAGTTGAAGAACAGTCGTACGATGACCATGAATGGTTGGTTGAATGAAGGTGAAGGAAATGACAGAAGTGCCGATCGATACTTTGCTCGAAGCCACCCTCTTTGGCGCAGGCCGCTCGATGAGTGTACCTGAATTATCGACGGCCCTCGGTTACGATGAAGATGAGATGCTTGATTCGCTCTATTCCTTGCGTTCTACGTTAAAGCGACGCCGTGGAGGTGCCTTGCAGGTAGCAGAGGTTGGGGACCGATGGGCCATTGAAGTGAAACCCGATATTGCGAGTCACCTACCCAAAGAAACCAAAACTGAAATTCCACAAAAGTTGTTGAAAGCCGCAGCACTCATCGCTTACCATCAGCCAATGCCCCAATCTCGACTGGTGGAATTACTGGGCCAGAAAGCCTACGACTATGTTCGTGAACTTGCTCAATTGGGCATGGTTGACCGTCGTAAAGATGGTAATACTCGCCGACTTTCAACGACCCGTCGTTTCTCGGAAACATTTGGTTGCCCCTACACCGACCGTAAGAAAGTCAAACAATGGTTCAGAGAGCAAGTGAAGACAACCGGCATGTTTGATGGAATGGAAGATGCTGCGGTGCTAAAGGAAGAGTCTGAGATTGGCGGTCTCATTCAATCAACTCTTCCGCTTGGAGAAGAAGAGTGAATCATTCGTTTCGCAGTGCTTCAAGCAATTCGCCGACAAGCGTTTGCGTCTTGGGTCCTGTTGCTTCTTGAAGTCGTGCGGCAACCATTTCGATTTCATCGCCCACTGCACCGGCAGAAACGGCCATATTCCGTGCATGCAATTTCATGTGGCCTGCTTGAATGCCTTTGGTTGACAGTGCCCTCAATGCTCCAAGGTTTTGTGATAAACCCGCAGCAGCAATGATTCCAGCCAATTCTTGAGCTGATTCGACTCCAAGTATGGCAAGGTTGGCTTGTGCTACCGGATGCACCTTAGAGGCGCCTCCAACGATGCCCACAGCCATCGGTGTTTCAATGGTACCAACCAAGTTCCCATTACTGTCTTTCTCCCATGAGGTCATTGAACCGTATGTTCCATTGCTGTATGCTGCCCAAGCATGGCAGCCAGCCTCAATCGCTCGCCAGTCTTGGCCGCAAGCCACGCCAACGCTGCTGATTGCATTCATCACGCCTTTGTTGTGGGTTGCAGCTCGGAACGGGTCAGCCATTGCGAAGTGTTGGGCCTCAAGGATGCCTTCGATTACCGATACTCCGTTCTCGTGCGTTCCATCTTCAGATATCTCTTCCGGGGTGAAGACCGCTTGAACTCGTGCTAATCGGTGGGCTGCGAGGTTTGAAAGAATGCGCAGATGGACTCGGCCACCAGTGATTTGCTCGATACGAGGGGCGATCAATTCAGCCATGGTATTCACGGCATTAGCGCCCATAGCGTCTCTGCAATCCACAATGATGTGTGCAATCAGCATCGGTCCACTGATGGTGTCTAAGAGTCGTGTTTCAATGCGCTTGCAACCGCCTCCAAGTCGAATCATCGTGGATGGAAGGCTGTTGCACAATGCCATGAGTTCGTCTGCTGCTTCCAGGATATCTTGCTCGGCTTTCTTCCAGTCTTGACAATCCAAGACTTGGAGTTGAGCAATCATCATTGGAGCATCGGAATTGGTGCTGAATCCTCCGTTTTTCAAACAACGTTTCGCCATGTTCGATGCCGCAGCGACAACGCTTGATTCTTCGAGGCAGAAGGGGATGAGGTAATGCTTTCCATCGATGACAAAATTTGTCGCAATGCCAACAGGAAGCGACATGGTGCCAATGACGTTCTCAATCATGCGGTCTGCTGAATCTTCGCTGAGGGCGCCACAGGCTTCCAGTGCATCGACTTGCTCCTGTGTCAGGTTCGCCATCTCGGCAACGATGGCTCGACGTTCAGCGACGCTGTGTCTGAAAAAACCACTCAAACGACTGTTCTCAACTGCCATAAGGTCACGACCAGTCCTCTCCACGGGCCCTTACCCCATCAAGCAATCGGCAATACTTGATTCAAGCGTGTGCTTCCTCTTCTTCAGGTTCTTGTCCATCTCTCTGTCTCCTCTAACGGTTTTAACGGTTCGATTAACGCGTTAAGAACTCGTTAGTGGTGCGTTAATTAGGCTTCCAAAGCGTATCCCGCCGCACAGTTAACATGTCCTAACAGGTCTACTACACCTCTGATGAGAGTGAAACATGAAATACCCAAAGAGGATTGGCTCCATTATGCGAATTGTTGGCAAAGAAATGACCCTTCCTCCTATGGACGCCAATCCATTCTCGACTTTGCCCTTAGAAGCGAGCGATTCGAATCTCCTTGTTGGACGTAACCACATGTTAACGATCCTTTCACAGTACATGAAATTCCGCTCACCCCGTCGTATTTTGCTGATGGGGGAACACGGTTCGGGGCGAACTTCATTGCTTCGCTGTGCCTCGGAAACAGCCCCGCTTTCGATTTACATTGACCATATTTCTCATTCCAACGCAGGTCTGAATTTGCTGAAAGAAATGTTCACTCATTTTGTGCATACGAATCCTCCAGAGAATCGAAACGAACTTATTGGCCAAATATTAGGCGCTACTCAAGACTTTTCCGGGGCCTTGCCTTTGATTGTACTCGACGCATCTACCGTCGATATCTCGGCACTCAACGTCGCCTTGCGAGACACACTTCCGCTTCTCGAGCGACTTCAAGCAGTCATTGTCGTTGTCTTGGAAACGAAGGATAAGAACATGCTACCCGCATCCATTCTCCAACGCCTCGAGCAAATGAACCCGTTACCAAACTTGACGGCAGAAGAAATTCAATTGCTTGTTGAGAAACGCATTGAAAAGTCAACCAGTCAAGCGTTTTCATTTGCGATTGAAGACGCAGAACATTTGCTGGAACAGACCAGCGGTCTTCCAGCTGAAGTCATTCGGGTCATGCGTGATGCCATTGACAGTGCCAAAATGTCACAATTCACCTATGTAGACCCCAGATACGACCAAGCAACACCTGTTTCAGAACCTCAGTTTACTCCGCCATCGGTTGAGCCTCAAATCCATCCTACCTTCGAATCTATGTTTGCTGCTGAAGAAGAGGCATCCTTTGAGCAACCAGACCTGCCCAATGAAGACTCGGAATTCCAGACGCTGCAGGAGGTTCAAGATGCCAAAATCATGGAGAGTCTAGAAGACATGAACAACAGTTTCGATTTGAATCTCGCTCAACTCACCGAAGATCAAGAAAATCAGGAAGCATTGAAGGATTTGGAAGCGGTTGAGAATTATCGTGATGGCTATCCAGCAACACCACCGAAAGCAAAACCAGAACCGATGCAGAGGCCGCCACTTGACCCGATAGCAACCAAAGGCATGACGGGTTTATTCGCTCGAAATCGAGCCTTTACCGACCAATCGTACGCTGAAGTTTCCGATGCCGAGGCTCCAGAGGAAGAATTGGTTGATTCAGCCGAAGGTGCGGAATTGTGGGAAGACCCTTCACTCAGGCCTCCTGAGCCAAAGGAAGAAGTGATTTCGGAGGACGATTCGGCTTTCTTGCTCCATGATGAAGTGGGCTTCTTTGAACATGAAGAGTTGGAACCAACTCCAATTGAGCAATTGTTTGAGTCTGGACCGGAGCATATCGAACCATCAGAACAACCTTCGCAGGCCCCAAATGGCTTGTTGAGCGAACTTGCAGGAATGGTTCCTGTGATGAAGGCATTGCAACTTGCTCTCCAGCCTTCGGACGGCCTTGATACGGTCGTGAATCGTCGAAAATTGGTTGATGCTTTGGAGGCTTTACAGCGAAAACCAACAGGGAAAAAACAAGACTATGCATTGAACACCTCGCTTTTATCGACGCTCACCAGCCACGAGATGATTGTGATTTCCGTTGCTAACGACCGGCGTTTTTCTCCATCCGATGAAGAAATACTAACGCAATTAAGCATCAAACGGGCTCGCCTCTCTCAAATTAGCAACCGTCTTCTCAAAGGCGGTGTGTTGAGCGTTCGAACCATTGGACGAAACAGATACTACGAATTGACGCAGGCTGCTCGTGCCCAACTGATCGCTTGGAAAGTACTCGGGGGTGATGTCTGATGTCGTGGTCAATCACATGGTCGTGGCAAGCACCTCAACGCATTGCTGCACTCGCTCCTGTTGAAGGGGGCATGGTGGTCAGCAGTGGATTAGATTTGTTCATGATCGAAGCAGATGGTTCGGTCCGATGGAAGGTAGAGTTACCGTTCAAAGCACATTGTGCTCAAGCCAACAACGGCGTACTCGGAATTTTAGCAGCGCATGGATTCTATGTTCTTTCGACATCGGATGGTTCTTTACTTCATGAAGGCCGTTCGACACCCGGTGGGTTTGCTGAACTTCTGGCACGTCCTGGAGGCGGTTGGATTCTGTCTGGGCGTGAAGGGCACCTGCATTTGTTTACGCACGAAGGAACAGGCCTTCGTAGGCTCGATAGCGGTAAAGTTCGTCGTTTGCTTGGCTGGCTTGACCGTGAACACATGATGTGGCAAGACGCTGAAGGCAAACTCTGGTGCGCTCGCCTGGCTCAAAGCGACCAGAAACGAGTTCTCGAAGACCGAGTATGGAGTTGGGTTACTCCGCTCATGAACGGTCGATTATTGATGCAATCAAGCGACGGTGGCATTTGGGAAGGTGTACCGCATCCGTTTGGGTGGGATGCACTGGAACGAATTGAATACGAATCACTGGAGCCTATGGAAGGCGTTCGAAGTGCGGATGGATGGTGGGTACTCGGCATTGAAGGGCACCTTCATCACCTTTCAGCACATGAAGACAACCAAGCCCTTTCTTTGCTTGGTGAATCAATGGACCTCGGCGACCTATTGATTGGTCTTACTCCGGATACGATGGTGACTGCAACACGAGCGGGCCTGATCCGACGGTGGACAGCTCCGCATCTGGCCCAATCAGAACGACAAGGCCGTTATCAAGCGGCTGCAGAAGCCGCATTAGCAAAGAATTGGGAAGAACGTAAGGCGTTGTTCATGCGTGCACAAACAGCTGAAGACGAAGGACGACTTTCACGAGCGGTTGAACTCTATGGAGCCCTCGGTCGTACAGAGGATGTACGACGGCTTTTGAAACGCCAAAAGGAGGGTGGAGAATGAGTGAAGACATGAAAACGGTCACTACAGAGCGTGTTGAGAAGTATCTCGACATCACCAAGAGAGCACGAGCAAAGGCGACTTCACTTTGTGAGCAAGGCAGTGCAGATGCCCAAAAATTAGCCGTTATGATGCGAATGGCAGACGATTATGCTTCAGATGCGGCTCACTTTTTATCGATCGGAGACCATGTTCGGGCTTTTGGAGCAATTAACTACGCTCATGCTTGGATTGACGCAGGTGTCAAGATTGGTCTTCTCGATGGACACGGGGATGATGTTCTGTTCACTTTACCATGAACGAAGCCCAACTACTTATTCTATAGAGAATCAACCAGTTGGAGGCGTTGGTTTTTACTCACTTCCAGAATGGGTAAATCCGCATTGTAGAGTCTTCGCTTCAAATCGACATCAACAGTAAGAACCGGTATTTTCAGTTCCGATGCCAATTCAAACAACTGGTCGTCTGCATGTTCTGAATCACTGATTAAGGCCTCGATTGATTCAGATTTTTGTTCTAAGAGAGGGAGGAGTAGATTCTTTTTCCGAGGTCGTTCTTCGTTGAGTCGTTCGATTTCTTGCTTCACACTGTCAAGAAGTCGAAGTTGAGCAGGTCCGAACACACGGTTCATTTCCGTATCGATGTTCATCCCTGAATCAATGACGGCCGCCCACCCACAGGCGTCGACCAAAACCTGTTGAGAGATGACCACCTTCAACTGGCTCACGCTCATAGAATTGTTCCGTATCCAATGAGGCGCCAGCGAGAACCAACTCGTCGGGAAAGCGAAACTCGCTGCCCAGTATCCGCACAAATCGGGAGACGTAAGTCGAGTGTTGCCTTGCCTTTTTCTGAATTTTTGGTAACACCAACTGATGTTGCAGTTGCAACGTTAATCATCAACATCTCGTTGTTTCGAAGTGGATAGATTTTTTCCGGTGCTTCACCTTCTCCGGCAACCATTGTTTTCATCAGGTTGATGTCGATTGAAATTGAATTACGAACTTCAGGGAGGTCACCCTTACGTGCGACAACTTGTCCAGACAGGTTATCTGAAGTCGTAATCGACGGGTCGAGCATAGTTGCCATACCGCATAGACCGCCAGAATGCATGCTTTCAAGATCCAATCCACCGCCTTGCATACTCTTGACGGTCGCTTCGATTGGCTCCCATGTTGTTTTCGAACCGTTTTCGACCTTACGACCGGGACCAATGATGATTTCATCGCCAATGTCGAAGTTTCCTTCGATGATACTTCCACCGATGACTCCACCTCGGAGTTTTGTCGGCCGAGTACCGGGCCTGTTGATGTCGAATGAGCGAGCAACGTGCATGATTGAACGCTTGTGTTGAGAGCGATCAGGAGTTGGAATGGTCTTCTCGATGGCATCGATGAGAATATCCAAGTTGACATCGTGGTGAGCGGAAACAGGGATAATTGGAGCATTTTCTGCGATGGTGCCTTTGAGGAAATCTTTGACTTCAGCATAGGATTCCAGTGCACGTTCCTTCGTAACCAGGTCAATTTTGTTTTGAACGATGACGATGTTCTCAATGCCTGCGATTTCAAGGGCCATTAAATGTTCTCGCGTTTGCGGTTGTGGGCATGTTTCGTTTGCAGCAACCATCAGCATTGCTCCATCCATAATTGATGCACCAGTGATCATGATGGCCATCAGTGTCTCGTGGCCAGGAGCGTCGACAAAGGAGATTACCCGTTCCAATTCTTTTGGTTCGTCTTCTTTGCCTTCGGGATGGCGGCCAGTGGCGTAGTATTGTCCTTCTTTGGTTTTGTAAAAGGCGGTATCTGCATAGCCGAGTTTAATCGAAATACCACGTTTTCTTTCTTCAGAATGGGTATCGGTCCAAATACCGGATAATGCTTGGGTGAGGGTTGTTTTGCCGTGGTCAACGTGGCCGACAAGACCAATGTTGATTTCAGGTTGTGCGGGAAGCTTTCGTGCCATGCTTCCTCACTCCTGTTCTACGAAAGCCCTCTCGGGTTTCACTCCGATGCTTCCTCTGGCTTTGCGAGGATGTCGCCGAGTGACTTCTTACCAGCTTCGATGACTTTGAGATTGATTTGGCGGGTATCTTGGCTGATGGTGTTGCCACGGAAGAAACGTCGCTTACGGAGGCCGTCAGGCTTGTAGCGGAATCGCTTCTTTTCGCCACCTTTGTTCTTGAAGACGAGACTGTGTCCCTTGAAACCAGTTGAGCGGGTGACCAAGATTGCTTGACGGCGGCCACCTTCAAGGTCTCGACGAAGAGGTGTTCCAGTTTTGTCGGACCCACCGGTAATTTGGAGTTTGTATCCGGAAAGTGTTTGTTCGCCTTCTCCGATGAAGATTCCGTCGACGGTATCGCCGATTTTCTTACCCAACAATTGGGCGTGATTGTTTCCACTAATTTTGAGTGAATATGACTTACCGCCGTTCTTCGGGTCGGTGTCATTCACTACTGCGACGAATTCTCCTTGTTGTCCAACAGCCATAATATCACTTCAAGAACGCCCTTGCGACTATCGTCCTCTATTTAGCCCCACCGTATGGACGCAACTGACAAAAGACGCGTCAAAATCTCTTTTTCAACAGCATTTCGAGCCGACTGGCGAGGTCTTTTGGTAGGAAATGTGGCATGCTCAGATGAGTTGTCCGCCCCCTTCCACCGGTGATTGTAGCCACCCTGGAAGAGATGATTTGGCGCTCTTCAAAATCTTTCAAATATTTCCAAACCGTGGTATGACTCTTCATTTTTTGTTCATACTCCTCACAAACTACGGCGTAGAGTTGCTCGACATCACCGGTTGTCATCGACTCTTCTTTTGTCAATCGTCTGCACAAAGCCAGAAGCACCAACATTGCATTTGGATTGAGGTCATCGATGTGTTCAAGATTACTTCCCGACGTTGTTGGTTCTTTGTTGAGCGGGACGTGAATATCGTCGATGATAAGCCGTCGTTCAGTGTGAGCATCTTGGCGGAATTCACATCGTTCCACCGCTGCATTGAGTAATTCAATCACTCGCCGAGCATCGCCGGTTATCGCCGCTTTTTCAGCCAAAATACGAATAATTTCGGGTGTCCATGTCCCCGGCACCAATCCTTGTATTGCTCGTTGTGTTGCAATCGCAGCAAGACCTTCGATGCCGTACGGTTTAACTCGAAGATGATTGGTACTCCCCATTCTCGAGATGACGGCGGTTTCCAGTACATCAAGAACCTGTTCTTGGCTGATGAGGATGAGCGACAGTGTACCCTTTCCACTTTGATCCTCGTCGATACGTAACAGTTGGTATAGCAGGTCATCGCCTGAACGGCGCAGCATATGGTCCACTTCATCCAGGACAACGATGAGATGAGATGTTTCCTTGCGCAGAATACGCCGTAGGCTCATCAACAGTTCTCCCATTGAGAGTCCACGGTCTGGATGACCGGGTGCTAATTCGTGCAAGATGCGCTGAACAACGCGCATGCTCGTTGAAGCGTTGCGACAGTTGACGTGTACAGAACGAATGTTCCTCTTGTTGGAGAGATGACGTTGTATGTCACGGCAAAAAGTTTGAGCAAGTGCGGTTTTTCCACTGCCGACTGGACCAGTAATGACCACGCGGCCCGAGCCTTCAGGCAAATGAAGTGTGGTGAATTTGGAGGCCAACTCGTTTTGAACATCTTCTCTGCCAACCAGTTCATCTGGGACATAATCGAAGTTGAACACTTCGGGATTCGCCAGTACCCAGCCAGCGCCAATTCGGTCGAGGTAGTTACTCATAACATCGGAAGGCTTTCGCCAACCGTTATTGAACATACGGTTTCATTTCATCTGAAACAGCGTGAATTGTGAGCAAAATTGTTGTCACTCAGGGTATCTCGTCGAATTGATAGCCAGTTTCCCACTTCTTTTCACCAAGAGCCACTTCCAACTCAAAGGGTGTGATGAGGGGTTTTTGGTATCGGACAGCGTCGTCAATTGCAATTCGTGGGCAAGCCGTGTTCACGAAGGCATCAACTGGATAGAAGTCAATCAGTTCAGGACCGACGTGCTCAAGAGCAAGCAAATACCCTTTCTTTCCGTGCTTTTCGAGCAGGCGCTTCATTCGCAAGGCCAAGCTACGACGCATCTGTCCGGGCTTTTCTCCGATGAGGATGCCGAAACGTTGTGCTTCTCCTGAGGCCATAATCAGTCCGAATCGCTGCCGGAGTATACGCTCAATTCTCTCAAGAGACATTTCTTCGGCATCGCCCGTGTACGGGTCAAGCATTGCTAGAGGTTTTCCAGTGTGAAGTACCAATCCAATCGGATGGAAGTCGCCCGAACCGAGGAAAAGGTAGTGTCCGATGGAATCATCATCGCCTGAGTAATTGCAACCGAGGACTTGTCCTGGGAAAGACAGCCGTGCGCCACCAATTGGAATCTCTACCTCAAAGCCCGCTTTCTCCAATCGGTCATGGAAGTCGGGAAGCAGGTGCAAATGCTGGATAGAACCAACCAAGCCAAGTTTCGTACCAGTCAGCGGGGCGAGTCGCCCAACAGCGTCCATGAATCGGTCCTGTGCTTCTTCCTCAGACAGTGCTTCTGGCGCCGGTTGGTTGTGCATTCGATCACGTGCCATTGCTCTGTGTGCCTCTAAGTAAGCAAGTACTGGTTTGAGTTCAGGGTCTCCGTCATAGGTGACATCAATGAATTGCGTTGGCATTCCAGAATCGATGTTCATTTGTGAATGGCCCATGTGAGCGACAAGTTCGACACCCATCATCTGCATTTTATCATGGACCAAATCACAAGCACCGTAACACGGGTCAGCGGCCAAGATCACTTTCGCACTGGTTTCTGTTTCGATGGAGTCCATCATTTCGAGGGCTTGCATTTTCAGTCCTTCGGGGACTTGAAGAGCAATCAAGCGATTATCGTTCGCTTGAATTCGTTCCATTAATTCAGTCAATTGAAAATCGTGACGGTCTAAGTCCATGCCCTTCCCCAATATGACCGGAACACCACTCCCTCATGAATCCACCCTACGGTGACGGTCATTCTTCGTCGAGTAAAATAATACGCGCTCCGTCCATTTCGAGGCGCACCAGAGATTCGATGGCCACCTCTGGGTATTCGGACTGCAGGAGCGCCAAACCCGGTCCTTTTTCGACAACAGCGATGATGTGCGTTACCTGAGCACCGGTTCGACGGACTCCTTCAAGAACTGCTTTGAGCGTACCGCCCGTTGAAAGTACATCGTCAACAATAACGACCTTTTCACCAGGCTTCAAATCATTGAGAAACATTTCACCTTTCGAATAACCAGTTTCTTGTCCGATGGTCACTTCTCCTTCGAGGCCATAGGAGCGCTTTCTAGCGATAATCAGTGGAATTCCAGTACGAACGCTTAGGGGCGCTGTAAGGGGCAAACCCATCGCTTCAATACCAAGAATAAGGTCGACACCGTTCCAATCAATGGCTTTCTCACACAAGTCAGTCACAGCTTTCAGTACCATCGGGTCGAGTCGAGGGACGCCATCAGTGATGGGGTGAATGAAGTATGGATAATCCCCTTTCCAAATAACAGGGGCGTTTCGTAGACTCTCTCGAAGTCGAATCATTGCATCGGTCATGCCACAGGGCTTTGAGTGACGGGGTATGACCTTTACTCAAAGTTCAGCAAGGAACTCGACGTACTCATCAGGGTCAAGGAGATTCTCGAGGTCCATTTCGTGAGGTTCGATGATGATGATCCATCCGTGGTCGTATGCGGAATCATTCACAAGGTCTGGATTGATTTCAACTTCGCCGTTAACTTCAGCGATTATACCTGAGTATTGCGATGGGAAAGCAACTTTTTCTTCTGCAGTCCAAATCGAAAACATGTCACGACCTTCATCGATTTCATATTCTGCTTGCGGGAGAATTACTCGCAAAACCTCTCCGATTTCAACAGCGAGGAACTCGCTGACGCCAATCATCAAGCGTTCGTCTTTCTCTTGATACCAAAGGTGGTCTCGAGAATATTTTCTGTTGTGGGCTACGCTGAATTCTACCACTTCATCGTCCATGGTTAATCATCCTTAAATCGCCCCGAACCCCATTGTATATGAATCTGAGGCATATTTTGGTTTCAGGCAAATACGACAAACGGGTTAAGTGAGTCGGCGTTTTAGCACCCTTTGGTCGCCTATGGATTACGCCGAAACCGATGAACAGCAAATGATTCGCGAACTCGTACGGGATTTTGCCGAAAGTGTACTCGCACCCACTGTGGAACATCGCGATCAAAATCAAATACCTCCGGCGGCAGAGTGGCAAGAGTTCCTCGAATTCGGACTTCAAGGCGTCACTATTCCTGAACAGTACGGCGGCTCTCCTGTCGATGATATTTCTGAATCGATTATCGTTGAAGAACTCGCCCGAGTGGACCCGTCCTTCGCAGTGATGTACTGCGTTCACGTTGGCTTGTGTGCGAAGACCATTGCACTGCACGGTAATGATTCGCAAAAGGAGCAGTACCTCACACGCTTGGCAGCAGGTGATGTTGGCGCCTATTCACTCTCCGAAGCAGGAGCAGGAACAGATGCTGCGGCTATGATTTGTAAGGCAAAACTCTCGGATGATGGTAAGCACTTCCTCCTTAACGGTGAGAAAATGTGGGTCACAAACGGGGCACAAGCCCAGATTTTAGTTCTGTTCGCCAAGGATGTCGACCACCCCGACTATGGCGTCAAGAAGCACGGGGGCTCCACAGCATTCATCGTCGATTCATCGTTCGAAGGATTTTCAGTTGGCAAAAAGGAAGACAAACTCGGTATCCGTTCATCGGACACATGTACGCTGATTCTGGAGAACTGCAAGGTCCCTGTCGAGAATGTCTTGAAGGGTGTTGGCAAAGGATTCCCGATTGCAATGAATGCTTTGGATAACAGTCGAATAGGTATCGCTGCTCAGGCGCTCGGTATCGCTCAAGGCGCTTATGAAGCTGCCCTTCAGTACGCTCACGAACGTGAAGCCTTTGGAAAACCAATTGCCTACCATCAAATGATAATGGCGTATTTGGCTGACATGGCCACACGAATTGATGCTGCTCGCCTTCTGGTCTATCGTGCTTCATGGGTGAAACAACAACACTACGAACACAACGGCCCTCGGCATTCAAAGGAAGCAAGCATGGCGAAGTTGTATGCAGGTGATACGGCAATGTGGGTCTCAGAACGAGCCATACAAGTTTTGGGCGGCTATGGTTACACCAAGGAGTTCCCAGTGGAACGGTTCTTCCGAGATGCAAAAATCACACAGATTTACGAAGGTACCCAAGAAGTCCAACGAATCGTTATTGCTCGAGCTCTCAAGTGATTTAACGCAGAATAGGGTCCCTTCCTTTGAGGACCGCTTCCCTTCTTCCGCTTGACCACTTCACGATTTTCCCGACACAATTGATGGTCGAGCCAATTTTGAAGGCAAGTATTTTGTCGTTCTCAGATTCAGGGAACATCACTCCTGCGGTGAATGGGCCGCCATCGAATTCACCGACAACGGTATAGCCACCACGGAACTCATCCTTTGCGAGCAGTGTACGACCGACTTCTTCGACACGAAGAGCACAAAGATGTTCGTGGCACTCAGCAATGATTGCATCAGCCTCGCTGGACAGGCGAGATCGTTCTAATTTCTCAATCATAATCTCATTCGGGTTTTCAATTTCCCAGGAAATAGAGCCATCAGTGACGGGTACACGAACAATCTCAGTCGACTCATCGATTTGGGATGCAACCAATGCAGCACCCATGCTTGCAACTCCGACTGCCGAAGCCATTTCTCGGGCATTATCCTCGATTTCTTCTGTTGTATCTTCGATGGACACACTGGCCATTGTACGCTTAAGTTCCTCTTCCTGCTTTTTGATTCTTTCAGCAGCCTCTTTATTGGCTTGTGCCATAATGCGAGCGGCTTCATCTTGGTCGATTTTGAGTTCTTCAATCGACTTGACATCGGCTTGAAATTCTTCCTCAAGGTCTCCAAATTCATCATTGACTTCTTCTTCAACTTCAGTGGCTGTTTCAGGAATTTTTTCGAACCCAATTGATTCGAGGAACATCCACCATTCCTCCACCGATAGTCGGCCATCATCGTTCGAATCCATGATTTTCATTAACGAGTCAATGACCCATTGAGGAGGTTCGGTCTTGGAAATTTTTCGAACAAATTTAATCGCCTCATCGTTGGAGATGTACATGTCTGTATTTGAATCGAGCATTTGGGTGAGTTGTGCTGTAGTGTAGCCGGAGTCTTTGAGCCATTCACCAAATTTGTCCGCCATTTTAGCAGCCATAGGGTCGGATTCAATTTTCTTGGACACCGTAGCCTGAACGTTATCGACACGGTTACGGATGTTTTCAGTGACGGCTTCTTTCGCTTGAGGCGCCATGTTTTGTCTGATGGATTGTGCCCATTGTTTGACGGAATCTTGTTGGGACAATATCTCGATGACCGTCTCTCTTGGAATGTGTGCTGGAGGACTGTCTCCAGTGAACCGAACGGCGATTTCAGCCAATTCTTTATCGTTCAAGGATGTAAGGTTGAATCCTTTGTCTAAGAGTTTTTGGCCGATTTTTTCTAAGGCCTTATCCTTGATTGTCCCGCCTTGCATAACCAAAGGAAGTCATTCCTGTTCATCAACTTGATGCCAACTTCATTCGGGAAATTGTAAAACCGGCCAATCAAGATAATTTTCTTCGCTCCAATGAAGCGAGCAGAGAACATCTTCGATTTCTTCTTCGCTCGCCAAGTCGCGTTCGATCTGTATCCTGTGAAGCCAAGTTTTCAATTTCCCAAGAGCTCGGCCTTTTGGCAGGCCAGTTCTTTGCATAATCCAATGCCCATCAACCAGTGAGGAATGGCCGGCTTTGAGTGGCGGTAAATTCTCCAATTTTTCCAACAACGCATACACATCGTCTACCTTTTCTTCGCTTCCACCCATAGACGGAGAGAGGTTATGGCTGCGAGTGACCACTTCGAGTTGAAGGTGCAATTCCGCTTTTTCACCCAGCACAGCTCGGAACACTCGAAGGCTGGAGGTAGAGGTCGTAGGGAGTTGGCCAAAACGCTGGTGAAGGTCCAAAATATGGTTTCGCTCTTTCTTTGAGAGTTTCAGTCCCACTAATGCTTCATCGACCTCTATAGAAAAGGTTTCACAGAGTAGAAGGGCAAAGCGAGTGAGGCCGTCAAAGTCGCGTACATACGGGTGTTGAAGGGCTGAAAGGAGAACATGTTGTGAAGCCCAGTTGCCTGGCAAAAAGGTGTCGAGTACTCCATCATGGGCCATTTTCTCAACGACTTTAGCAACGTTTCGACCGTTCAATATTTTTAGCCATTCCATCCAAATACGTTCATTGGTCACGACTTTCAATTTATGCGCATTTTGCCGCAGTGCTTCACTTAGTTCAAAGTCAAAATCCCATATTCCTGCTTTTCCACGGTCTAAAAACCGGTAAGCGCGAAGGATTCTCAAAGCGTCTTCAGAAAGTCTGCCGTACGCTTGACCAACAGCCCGAATCAATCCTCGTTCCATGTCTTGAATGCCGTGATGAGGGTCATGCATCACTTTGCGCGCCACATCGATGGCCATCGCATTAATCGTGAAGTCTCTGCGTTCTAAATCCTCGGACAGAGAAGTGCCCCACCTGACCTGTTCAGGTCTACGTCCATCGGTATAGTTGCTTTCAATTCGAAGGGTAGTTGCTTCGTAGAACGCTTCTTCACCTCTCAGGCTCACAGTTCCGAAATCGATGCCCGTAGGTACGGCGTCAGGAAATATTTGCATCATATGTTCGGGTTCCAGTGATACAGCGAAATCAATGTCATGGACCTCTATGCCAAGGCATACATCCCGAACAGCGCCACCAACAACCCAAATCCCACCGCCATTTTGTGCAACGGTTGAAACGATATCGAGAATTTCAGATGGGAGCGCATCAATCCATTGAAGCACGTGTGCGGGGCATTCAACGGCGGGAACATCTGCTTCTAATGCCGGTATCGGCCATCCTTCGATTCCCATAAGCTCCCTCCTTTACGACGAATGGGGGCGCATAACAGACAAAGCATTATCGCAGAAGAGCCGTTCGAAGGGCTCAATGTGGGATGATGAAGAAGTTCACCTGGTGCCGTATGAATGGCTTAAACCGCATGAAGAAATCAAGCCGCGTAATCGTGACAAGTTGCTTGAAATGACCAAGCGATGGGGCGGCTTTACCAAACCGTTGATTGTCGATAAGCGAACGGGTGCTATCTTGGACGGCCATCATCGTTACTCGATTGCCGGTGAACTCAAATTAGCCCGTGTTCCAGCAATTTGTGTTGATTATTTGGCGGATGAACGAATAGAAGTCGGTGTTTGGCCGGCTTCAGAACTCAAATCGATTACCAAGCAAGAAGTCATTGACATGTGCCTCTCAGGCAATGTCTATCCTCCCAAGACAAGCCGTCACACCATTGCTGATCACTTGCCTCCAATCCATGTATCTTTAGAGATACTTGCACAACAAGAACCGTCTCATTCGTCTTGACGGGTGGCAAGATAGGCTCTCCATCTGGCGTTTCCTTTCCCTTCTAATTTCACTCCGTGTTGTGGAGCAGAAACCAGACTGACCGTATGTTGATGCACGATTCCTTCATGTGATATGGTCAATTCCACTTCCGTTCCAGCTTTATTTTTCAGTGAAGTTTTCAAGCCATGAAGTGAAGAAGTTCGCACCCCGTCAACGGCGATAATTTCATCACTTGGCATGACGCAATGGCGTATTGGCGAGTCACTTAGGTGAGACGATACGATGATTTTTCCACTCTTGGTCGAGAGATTCACTCCAAGCCATCCGTGCTTCTCATCCCCTTCTTTAAGTGGATTTTCAGCAACCAGTTTGAGTCCAAAATAGGCCATTGTTGCCTCCATGTCAGGGGCTTTTCTCTCATGCATCAAAGCGTCGAGCATCGAGCCTAATTGCCGGCCTCCTTTCATGGAGGTTAACGTTCGTCGAATGTCTTTGTAGGTCACACCAAGGCGCTCGACGCCTTCGTATTCCAGAGCATGTTTACGGCACAACTCTGCAGCCAAGTCACAGACGCCAACCTCTCCTTTCGACCGCCGTCGTAATTCTGAATCCAATTGCATCAGTGCCAATTCTCCTTCAAGGTAGTATGAGATTTGAGTCTCTCTTGAGAAGGCGTGGCCTCGATACAAGTGAATCCACGCATCATGGCTTGATTCAGCCAATGATTCGCTTTCCATACCGTGTCTGGACGTATGGCGTTTCATTTTGCGCATGAAATCCTTGCGCCAGTCTTCTTCAGACCATGCTCCAGAACGAACACACAACATATCGCCCAGCCATGAGGTTCCGCCTTCAAACCACCACAATAAATCGGAATGACCTTCACGTTGCAAATCGTAGTCAAGGAAGTTCCGAGGGCGTAATCGCTTCACGTTCCATTGGTGGAGGTATTCGTGACTGTACAGGCTCACTAAGTCCCTGTACTCATCTTCATGGCCGGGTATGAGGCATTGCCGAGGGAGCATCGAAGTTTGTGAATTCAGATGTTCAAGTCCACCTCTCATGTTTTCTGTAAGGTGAATGACGGTGACGTAATTGTCCCACTTGGGTATGCCGAACAATGCGTGGTGTTCTTTGACCACACGATCCATGTCTTCCTTGAATCGCTCAAGCATCCCTGCATCGATGGAATGCCCTCCACTGTCCCACAATTTGAGATGGTGCGTTCGTCCATCAACGACCCAAGAATCCATCGGGTTTGGATTGCATTCGATAATAGCGTCGAGGAATTCATCACGGCTTGGAGAGGTAAAACAGTGCGTTGTGCCCTGATTCGGGGTCAGTTCACCTTTTCCTGAACGGTTTCCGGTTGAGGTATATTGTGTCGCAGGCGTCCAACCTTTTGGAGAATGCAATTCAACGATGTGCTCCATGTTCATTCGGCTTGAATCAATCCCTTCGGTTGGCATGAACCACGTAAAGGGCGGCATCATGTGCAAATGTGTGGTATCCAAATGGTTTGCACGAACAGAGAGATTGACCGCTAGAAGCCGATAGGTCAGCATGACACTGGTCGTCGTTGGTGAGAGTTTGATGCGCATGGCGTCAACGCCTTTCCTTGATGCAGAGAGCATGTTTCCGGATTGGTCGGTTGCTACAAAATCCGTCATATGTTGGATAGGTTCTCGTAAAAAGTAGGAACCAGGTACCCATCGAGGAAAGTGCATTATGAGGTTGGATGAGGTAAAAGGTCCGTTGATTTGGATGCCGACGCACAAGCGTCGAGATTCACCTTCTGTAGCGTCGATAAGGAAGCGGATGCCTGAGGATTGGCGGCTCATAGACCCAGTTCAGTGGAGGCGGTTGAAAGGTTCTCTGCTGAAATACGGAGCAACTCATCCGTGCATTCGTCAAGGAACCGACGGTTTTCTTCAGCGATTTCCACCTCACCACATCGCCCGATAAGACGCTCCAGTAATCGGGCACGTTCGATCACATCAACCGAATCGTTACGAATGATTTCCCATCGCAATGCATCGATTTCTTGATTTTTCTTACCTTGCATCCATCGTCCAGCCACTGCGTACATTTCATTCTCCAACAGAATCTGAAGCGCACCATCTTGTAACGAGTCACACTGGCTACGCAGTTCTTTGACAAGTGCTTTCATGGTTTGGGCATCGGCTTTCTCAGCAATTTCAACCAAGACCTCTCCAGCGTTTTGAACAGCAGAGGAAAGCAACGGTTTGGTGTCGATACCACGCTCGAGCATCTCCTTCATACCGTCTTCGGAAAGCGTTTCTCCGTTGTCAACAACGGCTTGTAGCGCTGCTTCTCTGACGTTGTTTGATTCGTCGATCAGAGCGGCGTTTCGATGTTCAGCATCAGCGCCTTTACTCAAGACTGCTAAACGCCGAATTGCGCTGTCGGAATGAGATTGAAACTCGGCTGAATACTTCGTTGCTTCTTCACCTTTGAGAAGGGCTTCGGCTGCTTTCCTCGTACAGGTCAAGTCGTCATCTTCAATCAAGAGGAGTGCGATTTCAGTGGTGTCTTGCGAGAAGTCTCCGAGCAGATTCGCAGCGCAGCGTCGTGCATCAAGCCAAGAGTGAGTGGCTAAAGTTCGCAAGGACTCAACCCCTTGCTTCGGGGCCCATTTGCGATGAGCCTCAAGTGCTTTGGAGCGAAACCAAGCATCCTTATCGTTGAGCAAAGGTACAAATCCTTCCAGTGCCCGAGGTACATCGGTATCAAACAAGACCCGTATAGCGCGTCTACGCTGTCGCACATCTTTGTGCTTCAAGCGAGCTATTTCGCTGTCCAGTCCACCCCGTGCCATGGCTTACGGAGATGACGGTGCCTCATAGGGATGTGCATCGCTCTTGTTCAAACGTAGTAGATGCGTTTCGACATTAACGCTTGAACTCGTCAAAATGCGGACCGTCATCGCCATCATCTTCATTCCAGCCTTCAGCACCGGGTTGAGCAAGGTTTGGACGCAACATCAATTGCACCATTGGCCAAAGGCGCAGGAAAGAAGGAGCAGCTTCCCACATCAACTGGAACATTGGATGTTCACCCATTGAAATGCCACCTTCTCCAGGTGGCGGTAAGTCTGCAGGAAGTTGGCGCAGTTCGACAATGAGGTCTTGCAAAGCAATACGTTCGTCTTCATTCGCCATGTCGAGTTCTTCACATGTTTCAAGGGTTAATTCGAGTAAATCAGCCAGTTCATAGGGGTTCATTGGGCCAGTTTCAGTATCTCTGACATCAATGGGGCCAAACGAGACCGGTCCTAAGTCGGTTGAGAACATCTCATCGCCCTGACGTTCGACTTTCATCAAGTGCTGGCCTGCAGTGTTGCCAAGCGGAGCAAGGGCAAATCCCCCGTCGACGATTCGAGACGAAAGCCATTCAGGCAATTCACGGATTTGTCCTGTGATCAGTACTCGGTTCAATTCCCCCGGGAACGCTACAGGCGCAACTTCAACCGCTTCCAAAACTCGTGATTCAACGGTTGGCCAGTGTGTGAGGCGGGATTGGACGTGCTCAACGGCCAATTGAGAGGGGTCAAGCAGACGAACTCGACCGTTCTCACCAACAATCATGGCAATCAATGCAGCGACATAGCCGCCTTTTGCGCCGAGTACTACGACTTCTTGCCCCTCAGATAATTCCAGATGATGCAATAGAGTTGCAATCATGTGCGGTGCAGAGATGGTCTTGATGCCACCTTCATCGGTTTCAAGAAAAGGAATTGGGCGGTCGGCAAAAAAAGGTTCAACATCGTAGTCGGTAAAGTCGGCAACATCGATGTCCAGCATTGCTTTTTGAACGTGAGCAGGGACTTCAATGCCGCCTTTCTCAAGGCGCCGCAGCAAGCCGGGCATGTCCGTCATGGATGTGTTAAAATCCCCGGCCCATGTAAAGGATGGGCTAGAATCATCTCAAATGGTTGCCGTTTGGGAATCTTTCGACCTCAGTATTTCATCGATATGAGAGAGATTATGACGATGTTCATCCATGCTTGCTTGAATGAGTTCATCATCGCTACCGTGACGCTTTTGCAGATACAACTCTTGTGCTGAAAGTTCCTTTTCCAGATTTGAACGCATCAAGCTCATCATTTCACGGAAACCGTCTGTGTTTGAAAAACCGATATCTCGTGCATCGATGACCATCGTTTCGATGCATTTACGGACGGATTCCGGAGAGAGATAGACGTTGTCCAACGACGAGAACATATCATCCATGACCGTTGATTCGATTTTGGCCATGTGTTCGGAAACCGTTGCACGAGCAAGCCCTAATTCATTGGACAAATCCGAAATCCGTGTTCTTTTCGGGATGTCAAAGTATCCTTGATCGTAAGCAAATTTGGCGAGTTTCATTTGTTTGGGCGACAAAGCGCCATTTGCGCTGCTGAGTGATGTGTGTATGCTGCGTGCACTTATTCGGTCGGGTTTTGCTATCATTCGGGCTAAGCCTGAGATGAGTCTCAGCTTTAATTTCGGTCCTTGGATTGTATAGTGAAGTCCTTCTCCGTCGAGATAACACTCGTTCGGAACAGCGCTTGTACCGTTGGTTCGTGCATTCAAATTCGTTAGCGAGTGATTGAACCGTAGCATGAGGATATACGGTTCATCTGGTGTATCAGGCTTCACAATGGTCTCCAAAAAATCAACGAAGTACAACTCGGAGATATCTTCAGGTCCTTTCCCATCAACGAAATGGCATTTCATGAGGCAGCGAACATCTTTTGGTACTCTTTTGACATAGGATAGAAATTCGATTCGGCGAAAAATTTTGACAACCAAGCCTATGTCTAAATGCTCAACACGGTTGATTTTCCAAAAGAATGTAACTTCGCGCATGGTCTATGGACAGCCTTCGCATGTTTAAGTAATATCCCGGTCTGTTAACGCATTTCAAGCCAAGCGAAGAAGGAAAAAATGGGTAAAAGTATCAAGATAGCACGGTTGATTTTTCTTTGTTGATCGACATATTTGACCGTCGGTTCAGGGGAAACTTCAATTGATTTAGCGCTTCTTTTACGGCGAGCAACACTGACTTTTTCTTCGATTCTGTTGAGAACTTTGGCCCGAAGTTCTGGTTGGCGGCTGTTAGCCACTCCTTGGCCTACAATGAACCGTACAGAGTGATGGTCCGCCAGTTCCAATGCCGCATCGACTACACCAACTACATTGGTCAAGTTGTGCATATCGATTCGTATGGACATCCCATCGCTTTTGACGTGACTCAAAACTCGCCAGTGGCCCTGTCCCTCGTTGAACGGGTTCAACAATTCACGCGCCACCTGAAGCGGCTTACTCCCAAGGAAAACTGGGCGTTTTCTTCGGGCAAGGAACGGTCCTAAGAGCATGGCACCAAGCATCGGTGGTATGCACATTAGTGTAGCAAGTCGTTGCAGTTGACTCGGATCGGTGAGCACGGATACAACAGATAAACTGAATCCGAGGTAGAGCCCCATAAATGCCCCGGCCTGCAAACCAGTTCCCAAGCCAACCGGTTCACCCTCCTTCGTGCTCATATCTCGACGAGGCTGGTGCTGCTCATCAATACTCGCATTTATTCGTACCAAACTTGATGGGTTATGGGTCGTTGCGTTGCTCATGGAGAAAAACGGTTTGGCGGACCGTAACCGAGAACGCAAGGTGGGCCGATGGGTGTTTGGCGTAAGCGCCTTTTTCTTCATTTCTTTTTTCCTTACACCTTTTCTCCTACCGACCGGCAGTGTTCCTGAACTTGGCGCCCGTGCAAACGCACTGGATTATGCAACTGCAGACGGCGCTTTCTCTGGAGGTAATTCACAAGAGGGCCTGAAGCATGTTCACGAGGATGGCTCGATTCATCTTCACGAGCCGTTTGCTTGGACGGAACTTGACCCATACAGTGGATTCATCTACATGTTCGGAGATCTCAACTGCCATAACAAACACGAGAGGTCATGGGTGCTCAATGAGAATCAGATGCCTGTTTGTACCCGTGATGTCGGTATTTTCTTCGGTCTAGCAATGGGTGGTCTGGTGTATTCACGGTTTGGCTACAATCGATGGACTGTACGAGACTCATGTCTTTCTCTCCTTCCGGATGCTTGGCTTGAGGGAATCTATAGAACAAATCGCAGGACGATGGCTTGGATAGGTTTAGGAAGCCTTCTCTGTATTCCCTTGCTGCTTGATGGCTTTACTCAATTGCTTACAGGCTATGAATCAAACAACATCACTCGACCGTTGACAGGTGCGCCTTTCGGCTTTGGAATTGCAATTCTAACCGCTGCAGCCTACTCTGCTCGTCCAAATTTCTTCAAGAATGCAAGTGAAGTTGTTTTACCAGCCAATGCCAAGTTCGAACTTCAAAACGAAGAAGAGTAATCATGACTTTGGAGGTGGAGTTTCCCACCATGCTAAGATTTCGTCGATGGTCGTTGGAACCGGACAATTTTCATGGCCACTGCTCAACATCTCCAATCGTTTGCAGATGTGTTCGATGGCCTTACGCACCGAAGGACGAGGTTGTCTTCCTTCTTCTGGAACAAGCAATGAACGCAATGCAGTTTCCCAGTCGGCTTCGGGGTTTGCTCTTCTCCAAGAGGCAAGGTTGGAACGTAACGGCCACATCGCCAAGGCAAGCCTACCGTATCCCAAACGGCTGTCACGGAGTTTGAAAACTTGAGCTTCAGCAAACGGAACGTGCGATTGCTGCTTGTGAATCCATCGTGTTTTTTCAAGCCACTTGATGAGGCGTTGAGTATGGCGTTGTGTCACCATTCTATGAGGTCCAAATGCCTTGTGAAGTCGAGGCACTTCACACGAGCCAACAATCAGGGAAAGTGTTCCTAGAACCGACCAACATGAGTGGGCGTGAGGGGCTGCAGGCACATCAAAACCACCTGCATGCTCAGCATCCCATTTTTCTTCGGCATACTTCATCCATTCAGCGGGTGAACGGCCTGATAACCATCCAATGTGGATTCCCGTCTTTTCTTGAGGTGCGCCTGGAAGGCGAGTCTGTTTCTTTACGTCGGCAACCAGTGTCCGAAGCAGGTGCCTGTCCACTTCATCAGCAACGACGTTCAAAGGTGCTGGTTTTCGATTGAAAAAGGCACGCAGTTCTTTTCGTAATTTCTTCTTCAGTTCATCCAACCCGCCTTCATTCAATATTGGTCCAACTACATTGCATTTATCGAACGGAGAGGGTGCTTTGATGTCACCCGACAGCAAGTCGGTGAATCCTCTACGAATGGTGCGCTGAATCGCCGCAGTTTCAAAATACTCTTGTTTTTCACTGTTCATTCTCAAAGTCCCGGATTCAATTCGCTTCATTGCCTTGTCTGGGTCACAATCAATCCAAAGCACAAGGTCTGGAATCATTGCAGCAGCATTCATTTTAGCCACCTGCTCGACACCGAGGTCGCCAACAATGCCTTGGTAAATAAGGGAGGAGTGAATATTTCTGTCTGATATTACAATGTGTCCTTTTTGCAAGAGCGGTCGTATCCATGTATGGGAATGGTCGAGTCGATCTGCGGCAAACAGGCCCGCTTCTTCGAGCGGGGTTTTATTCCCGAGTTTGACCGATGTAAGGGCTAACTTACCGAGTTCGCTGTGCCTTCTTGGCTCGTGAGTGGCGTGGACTTCAGGAAACGGGTATTCAGCAGCCAGTTCGAGAAGTATTCGAGCAGCCTCGCCTTTTCCCGAACCGTCACCGCCTTCAACCGTGATGAGGTACATCAATCATCACCAACATCGCTAAATTGTTCCTTGGCGATGACCAGCATAATCATTCCAATCAAAATAAGCAGTGGCCCGAATACGATAAGACCGCGACTGAACAGAGAAATGCCTGCTAAGTATTGTGTTCTCCGATAATGCTTTGCCCGTCGAACTTCAACTGCCGCCTGGAATCCGACAAAAGCCGTCATCACGGTAATCACACCGATGGCGGTCGAAAGTCCCACTGCTGATTCTAAAGTCCATCCGTCGTTATTTGCGATGTGGTTTTCGTACCGTTCCCCGTCTCCTGGCGTCATGGTGATGGGTCGGACGCCCGCTTCCTCAGGAACGAAATCTCGCTCGACTGTGACGTACCCGTCGGCAATCACTCGCATTGTAGTAGGTTGAGTAAGCACATTTTGGAAATTGAAATATCCATACTCATCGGTCAGTGTATCTCCAATTATTTCCTCGGTTCCAAACCGTAGCAATTGTACGGTGACATTTTCTACACCGTTTCCCTCCACGGCCTCGACTGCTAATCCAGTCAATCCCACCGTGTCCGTTGTTTCAAAGAGCGTGGAGTTCAACAATTCGTCCGGATTTCCGTTGAGAATTAACGCACCGGTTGCCATGCCGAAAATGCTTCCAATCAAAATTAACGAGGCCGCAAGTGTGAGGATTCGTGAACGGTCAGAGTGATCCAGTTCTTCGATTTTCTCTTGAAACAGCACGGTCGCTTTTTCCACCGCTCGTTCCAGTTCTGAAGATTCCACTACCAACTCTTCACTGGCCGCCTGCTTCCGAGATTTGGTTGCAGCTTGCGATGCTTCAAGTTGCGATTGAACGCGGGAGCGAAGGGCAGCGCGTCGTTCTTCCATCTCCGTTTCATCCACTCTCCTCACCTCCGCCTTATCCTTGACAACTCATGCGCGGATAATACCCTTCCCTTCACTTGCCGCGCCAAATCACTTCACAGTTTTTCTAAATTGCCAATTTAAAACCAAGATGGATGCAAGTAGAACCACTACCGAAGAGCCAGCGATAAAAGCCAAGAGTGGATACGATTTTGGCTCCAGTTCGTCATCCCGGTCTTCATTGAGTTCTTGTTCCACCACGGGTTCGGTTTCTGCTGTTTCTGCAGCATACTGCCGTATTGAAGCGTTCCAAATCCAAGCGTTGCTTTTGAGCCCCAATTCGACTAATCGCCCTACAGTTTGCAGTGATTCGGCGCTAACTTTGTCAGGAGTGTCTTCGTGAGTGTGCCAGTAACCTCCGAACGCCGTAGCATTCGGCCCAAACCGAATATCGATAAGGTCGATAGCAGGAATGCCAATCTCAAGTGCAGCGAGATGGTCGTCTGATACGCCGAATGAGGTGTTCATATCAAGAATCTTCACGCCGGGAACTCCCTTACAATCCGGATGCCCTTCGACCATTCCGAGTGATTGTGCGAGTGGGGTTATGGTGCTCCACAGAGAACCATTCCCTGGCCATATATGGGTCAGTTGAAGGTCGGCATCACCAATCATATCGAGCACGATGTATGCATCGGTACGGTTGATATCTACCTCGGTTTGGTCTCCACCCCAAGCGTCTGCGCCAAAGAAAGTGTGTGGTTTGTGGTTTTTGTCCTCAGCATCGGTCCACAACAATTCGACCTCATAGTCAAGTTGCATTGGTGGAATGATTCGAGCTAATTCGAGGAGTGCTGCAGCTCCACTGGCCCCGTCGTTGGCCCCGATAATTGGTTCACCTGTACGATTCATGTCAGGGTCTCGTTCAGCGGCATCTCTGCTGTCGTAGTGGGCAACCAAGACAATTCTTGGCGTAGTTTCACTGAAGTTGGCTGGCCTCAGTGAGGCTTGTATATTGGTAAAGGTAAGATTTTCAACAGTATATTCGTGCATACTTACGTTCCAGTGAGTCAAGTTTTCTTGGTTCCATCCAGTCACGTTTTCTTCAACCGATGAGCGGAAGAGGGCAGAGGCATCAGAACCGATTGTTCGAGGCCCGAGACTTGATTGCCACTGAACCGATTGGTTGGCTAAGGTTCCGTTGAAACTTAAATCATCGACAAATCCGCACATCTCAACCGGTTGGTAGGGTGAATGTACCTTGTCTGCTTGAGCAGTAAATGGGGTACTGCATAGACACAGTATGAGGAGAATCGCAACAGTTGGTTTCCTCCAACCAGTTGCAAAAACCGTCGGTTTAGGCATGAGCATGTATGAAGCCTCATAGACCCACTCTTAAATACCTCTTTTCGACTGGTGTAGATGTTAGCAGTCTTGCTGTTCTTTGAGGTCCCATAAATGTCGGAACTACGCTCCAATACCGCCATGCTCCTCGTGCTGCTGCTCTTTGTCTCAGGTGTCTCTCCACTTCTCCTCAATGTTAGCGCAGAATCAGAGGAAACATATGAGGTGCTGCCTTACGATGCCGGTGGCATAGTCATCGGTGATGTGGCTGATTTCGAACTGGAAATGGGCAACCAATATCTCATGATTGAAGAGGAACAACCCGTTGTTTCTGCCTTTTCATTCCTCAAACAGGAGTGGATCGATGCCGGCCGACCTGGCGTTGAAGACATGTCCTACGAGCCTGTTACCTCCGGGCGTGCTGCTGGGAGGGCATGCTCCCCTCACATTGTCAACGACCAATTGACGGTCCCTACCTCAGGTGGTTCAATTGACACCTATGTCGCTAAGACGACGACGACTGTAGCGTTCTTGGTACAATCCGGTCGAACATTGAGTTCAACAGTTCTCAACAATCTCGCCTCTTCGTGGGACCAAACCATTTATCCAACAATGACCACCTATTACGGCAAGGACTACCAAGACGGTCGAGGACTTGCTCCACCCGATGTTGACAACAATTGTCAGGTTCAAATTGTCATTTACGACATCGATGGTGCCTACAACATCGGCGGTTACTTTGCTCCTTCGCTCTCCAGTGCCCGCGAAGCTGTCTACGTTGATTACGCAGACGTTACGCTCTCTTGGGGTAAATCCATTCTTGCCCACGAACTTGAGCACCTTCTGCACAATGCCCAAGATCCATATGAAAACCTCTGGATCGATGAGGGTAACGCTGATGTCGCTATTTACCTCTGCTTTGGAGCAGACTCGACGCTTGTAAGCCATCTCAACCAGTGGACTCAATCTTCAGAACTTTCGGTTCGCTGGTGGAACCAACGGTTTGCAGATTACGGTGCAGGTTTCATCTTCACGATGTATCTGGCTGACCACCTCGGCGGCGGACCTGCTGTTCGTCAACTGGTTCAGGATTCCGCAACTGGCGGACTCGGAGTTGAAAATTTGGCCATCTCTCCAGTGAGCGGTCAAAGCGGGAAAATTGGAAGGACGATGGAACAAATTTTTGCGAACTTTTCGATTGCAGCAGTTCTTGACTCCGACCAAGGCATCTATGGTTTCTCGAACTTAGACTTGACACCCACGTGCTCTTCCGGTTCTTTTTGCCGCGTTCAACCAGCTGACACCAACAGCAACTGGGCTGGACCTTGGTCCTCAACAGGGCATTCCGTGGAAGGCTGGGGTATTCGAGCCTTCCAATTCACTCCCGGCGCTTCTTCCCCAGCTCCTCTTACAATGCGGCTTACCGCTGATGTGAGTCAATTCGACGGCGTTGTTGTCTCGAAGGCCACTGCGGATGGATTATGGTCGGTGACCGACTTGGATTTCCAAAACAATGTTGCAACCGCACTTATTCCCGGGTTCGGCAACCTCACCAATGAAGTGTGGGCCATCACATGGTACGCAAGTACCGTTGCTGATTGCGATTACACTTCTTGTGGCCCATCATATCCCCAAGGGACCGTCGATATCGAAGCAGCGCGAATCACTTCACCTGCAACGATCACCCTCAACAACACCGTCTTGAGCGACCGGGACGGCGATGGGGCATCAGACACTGCTCAAATTAACTATCAAGTGTTTTCGAACGCCTTTTTTGAGGATTTGGACGTGACGACCAAGGTACTTGACAGCAGTGGAATTGTCATCGATACGCAAACGAAGAGAGTTTCAGCAGGTGGCGGTATCCCTACTGAGGAAAGCGTTTGGTTCACTGCTCCAAAAAATTCTCAATTCACCTTCGAGATGGAAATGACCGACATGATTGGTACCACTGTAGACACCTTGTCGACTTCTCCTCAGGTATTGGACAACATGAGGCCAACGGCAAACGGCACGGTTGCTCCAAATGAATCTCAAACTTGGGAAAACATCCAATTCACAGGCGATGGATTTGACGCTTGGGGCCTTTCTTTCGACAACAATTCCTTGCCGTATTCTGATTCACCCGTCGCTTATGCTTGGAATTTTGGAGATGGGATGACCTCTGGGCTCAAATCTCCACTTCGCTCTTACAAGGACATTGGACTCTACAACGCAACGCTTCGAATCGAAGATCAAGGAGGCTCGTGGTCGGATGTCGACGTATTGCAATTGAACATCACAGACATTTCCCCTCCAGTACCGCTCATTACGGTCAACGGCGTTGTTATCGAAAATCAAGTCTCTATTCTTACTGAGCAACTGATCTTGTTTTCTGCCTCGCTCACTTCAGACAATGTACCTACTCAGAACTTGACCTTTGAATGGAATTGGGGTGACGGCGTTATTGACAGCGGCGTTGGCCTTTTCCAAGCTCCGCATGAATGGGGGGACATCAACGGCGTGAATGCAACTTACGACCTGACTCTCACGGTGTCCGACGGCATTAATTTAGGCGTGAAGAGCATCGAAGTTATTGTCAACAACCGTATTCCTTACCAGATATTCTCGGACAATCTCTCGACTTCAACTTACAATTCCATTGTCATGCCTGATGTGTTCAAAGACGATGATGGAAGCATTGTATCGTATGCATGGTTCTTCCCTGAAGGAGTGAACTTGGGAGTTGGTGTTTCAGACCGAAGCGACGATTTTACACAAACGACTTCTTCTCAATCAAATCCTATGCCTTCGTGGAATACTCCTGGACTTAAGTCAGCAGAATTAACCGTAATTGACGATGACGGAAGTTCCGTTTCAACAACTTTGACAGTCCTGGTGTTGAACCAGATTCCAGTCGCTGATTTCGTGGTCAAAACGACAAGTTCCGGCACCTCACTCATCGATTTCCGAGTTGAAGACGGACAGGTGGAGACGCCTTATACCTTCGACGGTAGAGACTCGTTTGACCCCGATGGTACGGTCGGTGACTCGAGTGATTTGACGTACAATTGGAGTTTCTCCGATGACGGTACGTTTGGGTCAAGCCCGCAAGTGACCCACACTTTTTCACTTCCAGGCACCCATACCGTCGTCTTGGTCGTCACGGATGAGGCTGGTGCAGAAAGCATCGCTCGTGTCCTGACTGTAGAAATCGCGAACCCACTGCCAATCATATCCGTTCGAATTCTTGATGCGTGGTACAATGGGGAACAAATGACGGATTCCAGTTCGTTGCCTGAAGTCACCGATTTGGATTGGTCTCGAACCTTCAATGAAGCAGATGAAACGTTTGCAGCGCCTCATGCTTTGCTGTATTTTGACTCCGATGGGACACGAGACGGTGACCAAACGTTCGAAGGGAAATACGTTCCACTCGATGCCAACTCTCCTGACTGGAATGGACTTGTCCAATACACTTGGGACTTTGGCGATGGTTCTCCTTTGAATTCCGAACCTACACCCTGGCATTCGTATTCTCTACCAGGTGAGTACACCGTTTCACTTACAGTTCGAGATGCGTTTGGAACGGGCGATGTTTCCCGTTCACTGTTCACGGTCGTTGTTGACCACCCACCGGTTATTCATGATATTTTTATCCAAGAGGAAATTATTGTGACCGACTCCTATTCGGTCAGCGCCAACATTTCAGACCTTGAATCTGACTTGGCCATTGCCGTTTACCGAGACACCAATGTCAACGATGGTTCAATTTCGGACCGGGACGAAACGCTCAGTCCAGAGCTTGTAATTCGGTGGGACCTGGACATTGAAGTCGATACGAATGAAAACGGGGACCCTGCAGACGATTGGATTGACCCAATAGCAGGTTCAGAAAGCCGAGTTTCTGGTTCATGGGATGAAGTAGGACTCTACACAATACGATTGGAAGTGTGCGACAGCGTAGGTATTTGTGACATGATGGACCTCGAAATAGAAGTCAGCCCAGAGCCATCAGACCCTCCTTCACTTTCCGACTTTAGTGTTGAAGATTGGAAAGGTTGGTTGACCGATGCTGGTTCAGATTTGGCTACCCTTGTGGCACTGATTTCAGTTGCTCTTATCCTTGGATGGCTGGTTATGCGTGAACCGTCGGATCTGGAAGACGAAGCAAAACAAGCAGCAGAGGCCTATACCGATGTGGAGCATGTTGAAAGTCAAGGCGGATTATTGGGTATGGACCACCACACGCCCCCGCCAGCACCAGGCATTCTATCCAAAGACGAGCGCAGGAGTGATGACAGCGGGTACATCCGGCCTCTTCGCCGACGAAGTTGACCGTTAGTTTGTATAACCTCCTTGCTCATAGCAGTTTGAGGGGGAGTCATGTCAGCACATGTTCGAGTAGGTTCAATCACTTTGACCCTCCTCCTGCCGTTGTTTTTCATGTCGCTTTCGTCGCCACTGGCGGTACAGGTGCAGGCAGCAGATGCTTGTGCAGGTGACACAACTCCTGTTGCTTGGAATGAGACCGTTCAACGCACATCTTTGGTTCCACATCACAACAGCATGTGGTGGAGCGGTTTTTACTACGAAGATGAAATGGAACGTGGCGAAATGGGAGACTCGCCGGAATCATCCTCTTCGTCTCAACCAGGCTATAACGCTGAACTGAGTCCAGAAGAGCCGTGGATGTACGACAACTATTACACTCCTCGACTCGAGCCTTTGGAAGTGAACCACTTCACGACCATGCTCATCGGAAACGACAGTGTTGGAGCTTTACGAGTGAACCTCTCAGCAGATTATCGAACAACAGTTTGCATTACCTTGCAAGATACAAATTTCAATCCAGTCAATGCCGATGTGTATCTTTTCACCACTGAGCAATACTCAAACTATGAAGAATCATACCATTCAAGTCACGATGAAAACGCGTGGTATTACAACGGCGAGGTCCAAGAATCATTATCAGATATTCCACCCGAATGGAGAAGTTTCAATTTCCTTGGGTGGAAGTCGTACCGTGATTCGCATGAGTATGAGAAAACCTCAGAGGTTAATTTCGCCTTAAACTTGGACGGCCCTGAAATCTACACTTCGTTCTTTTCAGGAACCGACTGGCAAGACTTCTACATCGTTATCGACACATGGGACAATGTGCATGATTTTGATGCTGAAGCGCCGGATACGATTGTGGCTGCCGATATCACCATCATCACGACTGAACGCAGTTTGGTTTTACCACCTTACACTGTTGCCATTGTGTTCCTTGTAGGATTCTTGGCTACGCTTATTGCACCGTTCATCCTCAACGCTCGTTACATGAAGGCTGGACTAATGGTGCCCGAACAAGTGCAAAGCATCGTTCCATCGCTTGATACTCCCGCACAACATCCAGATCGATGGGAGGAAGTTGAACCGGTAACGAAGCAATGGCAAGAACCAGTCCCTCTCCCTGACCCAATACCTATGGAAACATTTCATCAAAACAGTTTGAGTGAGGAACATCCCGAACTCGGAGATCAAAGTTGACTGGCAAAAAACCCGTTCTAAAGAGGCTGCATGCCTCTTCAATACTCAAGGAGTCTCCAAGCATCTTGGAGGTCTCGAACGTTAACAAGGCCCTTGTCAGAGAGTCGGAATTCATCACGCATGGTTGCGTAGACCATCTCTTGACCAAGTGTAGGTGCGTGAAGTCGCGCCCAGTCTCCACCGTTACCGAGCGCCATAAGGCTGTAAAGCGGTGTTGAATCCTGAGTTGACAGTGTATTGGCTGCATCAATGATTTGCAGTGCATCTTGATGATCGTTAACGGTACTGCAGTACTTGAAAACATCACCGTGTTCTCCGTTTTCAGAAACCATCGTGATGATTTCTTCTGCGCTTGGAGTGCCTTCGACATCATGCTGGGATGCAATAATTTGGCAATTTGCTGCCTTTGCCGCCTTGACCAGTGCTTTGCGCTCTTTAGCGGCAATGGAAATTTCGAGGTCTACCCAAGCTACGTTTGAGCTCACTGCGTGTTCAAGGATTGCAATGCGTTCTTTTTCGTTTCCGGGGAAGTGGCCACCTTCTCGGACTGGGCGAACTGCAAAAACGACAGGCAGAGGGATTCCTTCTTTCAATGCTGCAATAGATTCAGCAACGTCGAGTTCCGATACATCGGCCACAGCCCAGTCGTTGACTGGAGGCATTGTTGATGTGCGGTTTCCTTCTTCGTCTTCGACGACGGTGGCTTGAGGCTTGGTAAGGTACAATCGGTCAAACCGAACTTCGACCATGTCTGCTCCTTGAATTCCGGCGCGAGCCGCTTCGTCAACCATTGCTTTGACGGTTGTTTCTTCGAGAGAGACGCATATCTTCGGGTTGGGCATGCTTTCGGCGACTTTGGCCCGCTTCTTAACGCTCTCGCTTGTTGGATGTTGAAACTTCAGTTCCATTTTTGATTTTTTATGGTCTGATTTCCACGATTTTTATTTGACAAAAACCCACTAAAAAGGGTCGATTGTAGGGAGTGGTGAGCGTTCGTTTTAGCACCTTCCGACGGGCCCTTTGCAGTATCTTTATACCCCCTCGGCACAGGGTATGTTTGTAGAGGGGAGTGACGCATAGAAAATAGAGGACTGCGGGCCAAAATTATCCCACATAATTCCGTTTTTCTAAGTCCATTTCTATGCGCTAAAACACACCCTCAACCCACCCCATTGGAGGAATAATTTTGACAGACGAATACAGCGCATCCAGCATCCAAGTTCTCGAGGGTCTAGAGGCCGTGCGCAAGAGGCCGGGAATGTACCTTGGCGACCCACACGACGGAACAGCCCTCCACCACTGCATTTGGGAAGTTGTCGACAACTCCGTCGACGAACACTTGGCAGGTCACACGGACCGAATTGAAATCACCTTGAATCCCGATCATTCGCTCTCAGTCCGAGATTTCGGGCGAGGTATTCCTGTCGGAATGCATGAAGAGTTTGGTATTTCAGCTGCTGAAGTCATCATGACGAAATTACACGCCGGAGGCAAGTTCGACAACAGCTCATACAAAGTTTCAGGAGGCTTACACGGCGTCGGAGTTTCAGCAGTGAATGCTGTTTCCGAATGGATGGAAGTAACCATCCACCGGGGCGGCATCATCCACCACCAACGCTTCGAAGCAGGCGTCCCTGTCGCACCCCTTGCCGAAATCGGAACCTGCGACGACACCGGTACAACCATCGCCTTCAAGCCAGATTTGAGCATCTTCACGGAAGTCACGGAGTTTGAATTCGAACAAGTCGATACCCGGCTGAAAGAAACATCATTCCTTAACGCAGGTTTACAGATCGTGATCAACGATGAACGTGGCGAAGATGTCCACACCGTGGAACATCTTTACGAAGGTGGATTAGCGGAGTTTGTCCGGCAATTGAATGAACGTCGCGCAGCAATGCATGCTGATGTCATCACTATCCATGGCGAGAAAGAAACCGAAAAAGGCCCTGTTTCAGTCGAATTGGCTCTCCAGTGGTCCGATGCCTTCAGTGAGTCGATACTCTGTTACACGAACATCATTCGTAACAAGGACGGCGGGACGCATATGTCCGGATTAAGAACTGCTCTCACGAGTTGCGTGAACGGCTATGCCAAGAAACGAAATCTGCTCAAAGGCGATGGCCTATCGGGTGAAGATGTTCGAGAAGGACTTGCAGCTGTTGTCAGTGTTAAGCATCCAGACCCCTCCTTTTCCTCACAAACGAAGGACAAACTTGTCAGCAGCGAAGTCACTGGAATTGTTCAGGCCATCGTTTACGAAAAACTCAACGAATTCTTTGAAGAAAATCCATCGGTTGCTAAGCAAGTAGTCGACAAAGCTCTTCTTGCCTCAAAAGCACGCGAAGCAGCACGTAAGGCTCGAGACCTTACCCGCCGCAAGGGTGTACTCGAAGGTGGCGGACTTCCGGGTAAATTGGCAGATTGCCAATCCCGCGACCCGAATGAATGTGAAGTCTATCTTGTCGAAGGTGATTCTGCAGGTGGTTCTGCCAAGACTGGACGGGACCGACGTATACAAGCGATTCTTCCATTGCGAGGTAAGATTCTGAATGTGGAGCGCCAAAAGCACAATGTTGCGAAAGTCTTCCAAAACCAAGAAATCCAGACGATGATTCGTGCACTCGGCGCTGGAGTTGGTAACAATTCTGAGGATGAAGGCTCATTTAACACTGAAAAACTACGCTACAACAAAATCATCATTATGACCGACGCTGACGTTGACGGTGCACACATTCGTACATTGATGTTGACCTTCCTGTGGCGTTTCATGCGACCAGCAATCACTGAAGGACACGTCTACATTGCTCAACCACCGCTCTATCAATTGTCGAAGGGACGAGTGAGCAAGTATGCGTTCACAGATGAAGAGCGTGACACCATCATCAATGAACTCCGTGGTGATAATCCGAATGCAAAGATAGGTGTTCAGCGCTACAAAGGTCTTGGTGAAATGAATCCTGAGCAACTTTGGGAGACGACCATGGACCCTACCACTCGAACAATGCTCAAGGTTACCGTACGGGATGCGGAAGAAACCAATCGCATGTTTGAAATTCTCATGGGCGAGGATGTGCCCGACAGAAGGGCGTTTATTGAGCGCCACGCAAAGGAGGTGACGAACCTTGACATCTGATGATATTGACGAAGAACAAGAAGAAGACCAAACGATCTCAACTGAGAACGTACTGAACCATCCGCTCAACGATGAAATGAAAACTTCGTACATTAACTACGCAATGTCCGTTATTATCGGTCGAGCTCTTCCTGATGCGCGAGATGGTTTGAAACCAGTCCATCGGAGAGTTCTGTATGGAATGCACGAAGGCGGGCATACCTCTGAAAAGAAATTCAGTAAATCTGCTCGTTCAGTCGGGGAAGTCATGGGTAAATACCACCCTCACGGCGACCAATCGATTTACGATACGATGGTTCGAATGGCTCAAGAGTTCTCTCTCCGATATCCGCTTGTTGATGGCCAAGGAAACTTTGGTTCAATTGACGGCGACCCGCCTGCAGCAATGCGATATACCGAAAGTCGACTTGATCGAATTGCCAAGCATATGCTTGAAGACATCGACAAAAAAACAGTCGACTTCCAGCCGAATTTTGATGATTCAGAACAGGAACCAACCGTCCTGCCTTCCCGTCTCCCGAACCTTTTGCTCAATGGAAGCGATGGTATTGCAGTCGGTATGGCAACCCGTATCCCTCCTCATAATTTGACCGAGATTGCCGGTGCTATTCACATGCATGTGGGCCGAATCATCGAGGAAGGAGAAGCAAATACAGGTATGCCTCAAATATCTATAGAAGAATACATGGAGCACGTCAAAGGTCCTGATTTCCCAACGGGGGCATCCATTCACGGAATCGATGGAATCTACGACATGTATACCTCTGGAAAAGGCCGGTTCCATGTTCGCTCAAAATGCGATGTTCTCGACGATTCCAAGGGCAAGAGAATCATTATTCATGAAATCCCTTACCAAGTCAAGAAGGCAGATATGTTGGTTCACATCGCAGAATTGGTCACCAAAGGCTCAATCGTCGGTATTCGTGACATACGGGATGAATCTTCCAAAGAAGGAATCCGTGTGGTTATTGAAGTCAAAAACAACGCAGACCCTCATGCTGTTCTGAATCAATTGTTCAAATCCAGCCGCTTACAAGAATCGTATTCAGCGAACATGATGGGCATTTTGGACGGAAGACCCGTGCTCCTTACTTTGCCTGTTATGTTGCATACGCACGTTTCTCACCGTGAATCAATCATTGAGCGTCGAGCACTGTTCGACTTGAACAAGGCGCAAGCGCGTGCGCATATTTTGGAAGGTCTTGTCTTGGCACAAGATCGAATCGATGATGTTGTCGCCGTAGGTAAGGCCAGTTCAAGCCGAGAACAATTTGAAGCAGTTCTTCAAGGAAACGAAATCATGTCTGGTATTGCTCCGTTCAGTTTTACAGAAGCTCAAGCCAAAGCAATTGCAGAGCGTCGTCTCTATCAACTCAGCCGCCTCGATGTCGACAAAGTTCAGAACGAACATGCTGAATTAAAACTTCGAATCGCCGACTTGCAAGACATCATCGAGTCTCGTTCACGAAGACTAAGCATATTACTCAGTGAATTGGACGATATGGTCGAACGACACGGTGATGAGCGTCGTTCCTTCATTGACCCAATGCCTCTCTCTATGAATCGAGAAGATTTGATCGAAGAGCGAGCAATTGCAATCACTCTGAGCGAAGACAACTATATTCGCCACATGCCGGTTGAATTGTTCCGTGTCCAAAACCGAGGAGGCAAGGGGCTCAAGGGTGTGGCAACGAAGAACGAAGATACACCACAACTGATTGTGACTTGCTTCAGCAAAGACAGGTTACTTATCTTCACGGATAAGGGACGAGTCTACGGCCTCAAAGCATGGGAAACCCCGCTTGGAAGCCGTCATGCTCGTGGAAGCCACATTCGAAACGTCATTGAGAAGATTCAAGACGATGAAAACATAGTGACCATCTTACCGATTACTCGTGATTTACTGGAATCTCCAGAAGGTCACTTCTTGCTGTTTGCTACTCGATTGGGACTCATTAAGAAGACCAAATTGGAAGAGTATGTACGCATCAATCGCAACGGAAAGTACGCACTGCGCTTCAAACTTGATGGTGACAGTCTGGTGAATGTTCGAACTGGAACCAATGATTCATCGGTTGTTATGATTTCAAGCACTGGATTTGCAAGTCGCTTCGCCTGTGCCGACATCCGTTCCTCTGGCCGAGTTTCGGCAGGTGTTTACGGTATCAAAACCGGTAACAGAAAGAATGCGGATGGAGGGCATGTTGTGGCTATGATGGCTACGGAAAATACCGATACACAGATTCTCACCATCACGCGAAACGGTATGGCGAAGCGTAGCCGTCTTGGTACATCTGAGAAGGTACCTGATCTTGATGCAGAAGGAATCCAGAAAATCGATGCTGAAACCGGTGAAGGAAAGTTGCGAACGGATGGATACCGTAAGACAAAGCCTGGCGCAAAGGGTGCGTTTACAATGAACCTTGACCATGAAAACGGCGACTATATCATCAGTGCTCGACAGATTCCAAATCTCGACGACAATATCTTCTTACTCACTAAGAAAGGCATGATGATTCGAATTAATGCCGCTCAAACTAAGGAAACCAAGAACAAGAAATCCAAGGGCACTCGGGTGATGGAACTTCGAAATGCTAAGCGAACCGGCTTTGTTGACCACATCATCTTTGCAGCACGACTACCTGCTGAATTGCTTGAAGCTCCAGTCGATGAGTTTGAGGAAATGGACACCGACAATGACGGCACAGTTTCACGTGAAGAATTCGAAGCAGCACAAGCACTCAAGGCGATTCTTTCCGAAGAAGAGTGATTTTCTTCAGCCGACGCATTGAAACATGATTCCATTGTGACTCGTCATGCACCGGCCCAAGTCGGCTGATGCGGTGATGTTCAATGGAAGAGCGCTCTTTGATTTACGATTGGAATACAGTTGATTACGATTTGAACAGAAACCCTGCGAATCATCCGCACGGCGTCTGGTTTGATGATGAGACGCTTCGAGACGGATTACAGAGCCCAAGCGCACGAAATCCAACAATTGACCAAAAGATTGAGTTGCTAAGTTTCATGGAAAAACTCGGAATCCAAAAAGTCGATCTTGGACTTCCTGGAGCAGGCCCGTTCCATTTGGAACACATTGATGCTATGTTATCTCACATTACTGAGAATGATTTCCAGATTCGACCGGGTGCAGCCGTTCGTACCCTTATGAGTGACATTGAACCGCTCGTTGAAATGCAAGCAAAACACGGTATTCCAATCCAAGCCAGTGCTTTCCTCGGCACCAGCCCAATACGCCAATACACCGAAGGATGGACGATGGAGAAACTCCTCGCAACCATGGAGAAAGCCGTATCATACGCCGTGGAAAACGATGTTCCAGTGATGTTCGTTACAGAAGACACAACCCGTTCTAAACCAGAGGATGTCAAACTCATCTACGAACGAGCCATGGAATTGGGTGCACGACGGTTGTGTATTTGCGATACATGTGGGCACGTGACTCCAAACGGTGTCAAGCAATTGCTCCAATTCATTGACGAAGAAGTCATCAAAGATTCAGGCTACAAGCGCTCAGAAATTGAAGTAAACTGGCACGGCCATCAAGACCGAGGCCTCGGTGTTGCCAACAACATCGCAGCGGTTGAAGCCGGCGCAGATGTGATTCATGGTACGGCCCTTGGTGTTGGAGAGCGAGCAGGTAATGCACCTCTTGACCAAACGCTCGTCAATTTGAAACTCCTCGGTGTTATTGAAAACGATTTGACGCAACTTGATGCTTACATGCAAAAAGCCAACGAGTATATCGAAGTCCCGCTCCCTCGAAATTATCCAGTGTTTGGAATGGATGCCTTTGAAACCGGAACCGGTGTTCATGCATCAGCAGTTATCAAAGCCATGAAGAAAGGCGACCACTGGTTGGCAGACCGAGTCTATTCAGGTGTTCCCGCTGGCGACTTTGGCCTCAAGCAAGTTATTCGAATCGGACACATGGCCGGCCGTTCAAACATCATCTGGTGGCTTGAGCAAAACGGTTACGAAGCATCCGATGATTTGGTTGCTCACGTGTTTGAAGTTGCTAAGACGCAGCGCAGGAATATGGAAGACCAAGAAGTCAAAGATACCGTTGAGTCCTTCTTGAGTGCATAATCAAGCTTCAGCTTCTTCTTCGTTGTCGCTGAAAGTGTCGGCTTGAGTTTCGTTGATTTCTTTGGTGATTGTCCATTCTGAATCAACACTTCCACCGCTCCAATCGCCTTCAACAGCGACCTCATCAATGTCTTGTTCTTCTCTCCATACCGCTTCACCTTGAGAGCCACAAACGAGGAATTTACCGTTTGTATCAATTTGGTCACTGAGCAGTTTAAGATGCTTCGAGACGGGTAAAAAATGCCCGACAGGCATTCCTGCTGCTGTAAATGGATTGGTTGCTGCACCGATGAGTAAGCCGTCCTCAGGTGCTACAATATCAACGGTGATGCCGGGAGTACCCGGATCGGAAATAGTTGCAATCACTTCCCCTTCTCTCATCACTGAGCCTGCGGAGACAAACATGTCGAGTAGCCCCCCTTCACCCGCTCGTAGCCAGTGAGAGCCGCTTGCAAGCATTCGGAATCGAGGGCGGAGTGGATTTCCATCGATCATTCGGAACGAACGTAACACGTTCAATACCCCATGCATGGCCACTTTTACCGATTCGTGATCCAGAGTATTTGCTCCTCCACCTTCGTACGTGACTACGGGGATGTCGAGGGCAATCGCTGCTTTACGAAGTGAACCCGATGGTGGTTTTGAATCAAGTATAATCTCAATGCCGAACGCTTTGGCGAGTATATTTGAGCCTGCATGAGCCAAGTTTGCCCGAATTTGCGGCATGTTTGACCTACCTTTTCCGGCGCTGTGTAAATCCACAATCGCATCAGCGTCCGAAAACAAATACTTCCATGCCTGGGCAGCAACACGCTTCGTCGTTGAGCCTTTGGGGTCGCCAGGGAAATGACGATTGAGGTCTCGACCATCGGGGAAGTATCTCGATTTTGCACGATAGCCAGGTAGGTTGACAATCGGTACAATTCGAATGGTACCGGCCATTTTTGTCGGGTCAAGGGGTTTCCCCTCATCGGTAAAAGCGTTTGAAAGCAAATGTGTGCAGGTTGAGGGCCCGGTTAATTCATCGCCGTGAACGCCACCAAGTATGGTTATCGTTGGGCCAGGTCGGCTACCATGGAGAATGGTTACCGGTATCGGCCATGAGTCACCCAGGTCCGTTTCCAACAAGGGCATGTGGACGGTTCGCATTGTTCCCGGTTTGATGATTTTACGATAGAATCGAGTGTTGCTCCATTTGGCTCCTCGGTCCCATTCTGGGCGGTCTTCGGGTTTGTGTGCAGCCATCGCTTCTTGAATTGCATTTCTGCGTCTTCGGGGCAGTTCATGCGCTACGCGAATCTTTGCTTTCGCCTTACGCTTCTTACCTGCCATGGTCTGTGCATGCTCACCCCCTCAATAAGAATGCGTATATGTTAGTACCCCGAAGCAAAGAAAACAAGTGCTTGCAGGTCGTGCCAGTGGTATGGAAGAGACCGGTGTCCAGCGCCAATACGCTCCGACTTCGATTTGTTTTGGATGCGGGCCAGCCAATGAAAAAGGATTACGAATCAACAGCGTTCGAATTGAGAACGGCCTTTCTTTGGAATATGTGCCGGAACCTCATCACCAAGCTTTCCCAGGTATGATTAACGGCGGAATCATCGGAACACTTCTTGATTGTCATGGTAATTGGACTGCTGCTGTAGCTCTGATGGACGCACAAGGTTTGGAGGAGCCACCTTGCACGGTAACCGCCTCATATACCGTTCATCTTCGAAGACCAACTCCAGTGGACATTCCGTTGAAAGTAACAAGTCAGATCAAAGATTTAAGTGAGGACCGTGCAGAAATAGAATTACTTTTGGAAGCAAATGGAAAAGTTTGTGCGACAGGCAGCGGATTGTTTGTGGCGGTCAAAGAGGGCCATCCCGCCTATCATCGTTGGAGTTGAATCCTCCAATGGCCAAACCCAACAAAGAGCAGGTATTGCTCTTGGAGGAACTTCGAGACTTTGTACTCGAGGTCATGTTCGATATGCCTGAATGGGCCGATGCTCAAGTTGAAGATTTGCGCAGCATTCCATTGGGTGTGCTGAGGAAAAACGCCACGCAACGACACGGTATAACTCGATGGAAGCGGGGTGTCGATGTACGCTCACTGCAACCGAATGACGTCGAAGTGATTGAAATTCATCCTCAGATGCTCAATCCTGAATGGAAGGCCTATTCTGCGTTCGTATTGCATCATGAATACATACATGCCCTTGGCCTACGAGCACACAATACGCTGTTTCGGCAATTGGAAGCAGCTTGGCCAGGCAGCATCGCGGGTAAGCAAGGACCGAAGTTTACCGAGTTTTTACGCAGAGCCAGAGCCGTATGGCTTTGGTGTTGTCCGAAATGCAGTCAAGAGTTTCCGAGGCAGAAACCGTCGAACAGACGCTATCGGTGCCGAAAGTGTAACACGGTCCTTATCGACAAGAAAAATCCAGCCTTGTTTCAGCAATAAACCATTGATTTGAAAGACAATGGTGAGTTGGGTTAAACATGAGCCGTTCTTTCTTTGTTCGACGCTCATTTCCGTTGCCTATGGCGGTCATTCTCGGGCTTTTCCTGTTGTCTTTTTGCGCTCCTCTTACCCAGGCCAACCTTACTGAATCGCCGGAAGGGGGCAAACTTTTCTTGTCATGCGTTCAAGACGATGAATGCCAACTCACTTCTGTTGCCACCGGAGAAGAAGTTGTATCCAACAACATCTTTGCATCCCCAGCACAACCAGAAACGGTCACGCTTGAATTTGAGATGGACCCTCGACAAGTTGAGTTGGCTTTGCTCCCATCGCTATTGGATTCGATGATTTTGGATTTGCGCTTTACCGGAGAATTTTCTGGATACAACAAACCTGAATTGGATGTTTCACTCATTCTTGGCTCATCGGTCACCGATTGGAGTTTTGATGCAGACTTTGTCCCAACGGTGTCGACGACAAGCCCTTACACCCTTGAGGACGAAGCACTCAACCTCAATGGGGACCGTGTTCTGTGGCCTGATGACCCGGTTCGCCTACGGATGACCTTCGTTCTCGACCGACCGGGGACGTGGGAATTGCACTTGAGAGGTGCTTCATCAATGGAACTGGAGATACCTTGGTCTGAAGACGTAGAATCTCGCAATACTGACGAACCTTCAAGCGACCTTGAACCTCGTTCCACCGAGTTTGAAACCGTACATTACGGAGCACTTTTAGAAACGGACCGCGATTGCTGGACGTTTACAATAGAACAACACGAGGTTCTCAATATCTACTTACAATGGGAGACCGTACCGATTGAAATTCAACAAAGTCACGGATTACCAGACCTTATCCAGCCTTCGGGAAGATTGTCGAATTCCCCCGAAGTCATTGTTCGAGAAGACGAGGATTCGACTCGAACGACGTACCGCTGGAGGGCTATGCCGGTTGGCGACTACACCTTCTGTTTTGGAGGGACTGCTGGGAAATTCCAACCGTATACTTGGACTGGACAACTCGCGTTTGAAGGTGCAGGCCCAGTTACACCTGCTGATTTCGATGGAAAGGCGTTCTATCCAGCAGGCAGTGCTTTACTTGGAGACGAAGATGCCTCAGTTTCGCTTTCAAGGCATTCCTCAGGCTTCCTTTTCCTCTCTCTTCTGTTGTTCGCAGGTTTTGCTTTTGATGGCCTACGAAACTCAACCTCAGCATTTCTTAGGTTTGGATTCTTCACTCCCGGTGTACTTCTGCTCCTCGTTGGAGGAATCCTCCATCCCATGTGGGCCCTGGGTGATGAAGTCCAATCCGATACTGAAATCCAATTGGATGAATTGATTGACAATCGATTGCAACAACTCTGGGATGCATCATACCCAGGTCAACCTGAACAAGTTCTTGTGACGAGTACAGGTTCTACATGGGGCATACTTGATGGAGAGCGTTTAGAACTCCGCCTTGAGGTGGAAGAAGCAATTCCTCTTCCAGATGGCCGGTGGCAACTCATTGTCCCTGAACTTCAGGAGCTACGTCTGGATCAAGTTATCTTTTCACAAGTGACCCGAGGCGGTTCTCAAACTACCAATGAAGGTATGTTGGAACAACAAACTGTGCGTTTTATTTTACTTGCTGGACGTTCGCTCCTCCTTGACATGCTGATGCTTGAAGCAATGATGATTGTCGATGAAAAGCCAAAATCATCTGTATTCCATGTGGATTTTGACATGGTCGATGTACCTGCAACGGGTTCAGTATCTGTTCCTGCCTGGGGGACTCGACCTGCTTCGGTCAGTGAATACGATTGGCTATCGCTGCAAAGCGCCTTGTTCCCTGAGAGAATATCCGTGAGTTTGTGTGACTGTGACTTAGATTTACTTGATGTCCGCTTCATTTCGTCTCCAGGTTTTGATACCAACGACGTTCCTCCCTTTATCACGATTGAGAACGCATCGGGGTTGATACCCTTCGCAACACCTGTAGGGATACTGGGTTTGATGCTGTGCACGGTTTCAAGCAGAGGCGAATATACTCGACGAGTAAAGGCAAAGAAACTGGCATCCGAAATGTTCCAAGAAAGTACAAAGTGGGATTGATTTCACTTCTTTCCTTTCTTAGCCTTGCTCTTTGCGTCCTTGATTGCCTTCTCTGAATCGACACCGGCCTTTTCTGCGGCTTCTTTGATGTTCTGTTCTTCATCTTCAGAAATGTCACCGTCTTTGGATGCCGATTTGACAGCAGCATCGACGTTCATCTTTGCAGCCTCTTCATCGGTGATGCCCAATGCGTCTTGGAACGATTTGAGTTCAGCAAGTTCTTGTTCTGTGATAATGCCGTCTTCCCAAGCCGCTTCGTACGATTCCAGCAGGAACGACTTGTATGCATCAGGATTGAGCAGTACATCGCGGATGAGGCCGTGGTTTGGACCATCATCGGATTGCGCCATGTCGAGTATTGCTATTGAGCGACGAACTTCTTTCACAGCCATGTCTTTCAGGCCGTGTCCAGCCCAAACTGCACCAGCCGCGATGACGGCAGCAGCAAACCATCGCATGACGTCTTGATTGACGAATTCCCAAGGTTCGACCAGGTGGAATATACCGAGAACAGCCATTGCTGCACCGCACATAACTTCGACCCAGTCATTCAAATCGGGTTCATCTTCGAACACCGAAAGTCGTTCTTCTACCATCGACTCAACATCATCGGCCATGTTCGGCACATGAGAAGAGGGGTCTTATGGGTGTCGGATTGAAACTTTACGAGCGTTGTCCTTTTGGACTGTTGGCGCGAGTGGCAGACTATGGAGGAGAGTGGACGGGCTGTAATGGGCTTGGATTTACCAGCGAAGGCACTCCAATTCCTCACCAAAAAATGGGGCATCGAGAATCTTCATCCACCTCAGCATGAGGCCATGCCAAGTGTCCTCTCAGGCGCCAATACATTGCTTGCAATACCAACTGCAAGTGGCAAGTCACTTGTTGCTTACATAGGAATCATTCGTCGGCTTTTGGTAGATGAACCCGGTTCAAAAGCAGTGTACATCGTTCCGCTCAAAGCATTGGCGAGCGAGAAGCATGAAGACCTGGTGGCACTGGGTGGTTCAGTCGGTTTGACCGTTGGGCTTGGAATTGGAGATGCTTCAGGTGAAGCAAAGAAGATTGATGAATGCGATATTCTTGTCTGCACCTCTGAAAAACTCGATTCACTCATGCGAAATCGTTCTGAGTTGATGTCAAATGTATCGGTTGTGGTGGCAGATGAATTTCATTTGATGAACGATTCCACTCGGGGGCCAACCTTAGAAATTAACCTCACACGTCTTCGTTACCTAAGGCCCAACGCCCAAATCATCGCTTTATCGGCTACGGTTGGAAATTGCAATGAACTTGCAGAATGGTTGAATGCGAACCTCATCCTTTCTTCGTGGAGGCCAGTTGCCCTTGAGTACAGTACTTTTCACGATCTGCACTTGGAGCCACGATTGGTACAATCATCCGGAATGTCAACTGAGGCTGATGTATTGCAGCCTCCTCGTGATTTAGAGGGTCCCAAATCACACCCTGCTTGGGTTGTTGTTAGCGATACCATAGACCAAGACGGCCAAGTTTTGATTTTCGTTGGAACGCGTCGTAGCGCTCAATCGGAAGCGTTGAAATTGTCGAAACGCATTGCTAAGCGGCTGGAAAAGGATGATCCAGACCGATTGGAACGTCTGAACGTTTTTGCCGGCTCACTGGAAGGCAGAAGTCAAACGGCAATGGCGGAACGGTTGGCTGAAGCCATTCGAGGCGGTATTGCGTTCCATCACGCTGGATTGACGCATGGTCAAAGAAAAGCGATAGAGGGTGCGTTCAAGGAAGGACTTCTGGTGGGCTTAACCGCAACGCCTACTCTGGCCGCAGGCGTCAATCTTCCTGCACGGCGGGTTTTGGTTCGTGATTTGAAACGATGGGACGATGGAATGAGCCGCCCTCTACCCGTTATGGAGGTCCGTCAGATGCTGGGCCGTGCCGGACGGCCAAGGTACGACAGTTTTGGCGAAGCATGGGTGTTGTGCAAGGGAACCGATGGATGGGGGATTGCAGACGATGTCAGCGAGCGTTATTTCTTCGGACCCGTTGAATCAATCACTTCGAAACTTGCCAGCGAACCTGCTCTGCGTACCCATTTACTTGCCTCGATTGCAACCGGTGGCTTCCGTCATCGGGGGGAGATTGGGGATTTCTTCTCGGCGACCTTCCTTGGTTCAACCATGTCATCAATGCAGTTGAACGAGCGTCTTGATGAGATGTTGAATTGGCTGGTTGAAGAACGTTTTATCCGTAAAAAAGGGGTAGATGAAGCCTATGCAAAGCGACGAGCAGATGCTAAGGCCAATCAAGCTGAGGACGAAGACTGGGACGATGAGATGCCAATCTGGGCCACGATTGCACAAACGACAGGCGGAGTTCAACTTCGTTCAAGCCCACAAGAACATATTCCTCAAACCAAGACCTCAACAGCCTTTACAGAAGCATCTCTTGGTTTCACTTCTGCAACCAACTTGGCACACGTTGGTGGATGGTCTGCTCCTACGGCAAATGACCATGCTTCGATGGAATACGAAGCGACCTTGATGGGAGAACGCATTACTCAACTCTACCTTGACCCACTTTCTGCGTCGATTCTACGCACAGGTCTTCGACGCGCTGTACGTCGTAGTGTACGACAAACGGGTGAAGTATCCGATTTCGGACTCATGCATCTTGCCTCCTCGACTCCAGACTTCATACCCCTCTGGGCTAAAAACTCTGAAATGGAACGGAGTTCTCCACTCTGGCTCAAAACCAATTCAGTGGAAGATGAACTGTTGGTCGATGACACTCTTGAAGAACGGCTGCTTGGTAAGGTGAAATCTGCATGGATGCTCGAAATGTGGATTCAAGAAGACACGCTTCGTTCAATTGAAAGTGAACTCGATGTGAGCCCAGGGGATGTCAATCACCGTGTCGACCTCATGGGTTGGCTGTTGGCAGCCGGTCAACAAGTACTGCTGACCGATGATGTGTTCTCTGAAGAACACCTACCCGTCATCAGCAACATTGCTACGACCATCGATATGCTCAAGCAACGTATTCGACACGGTTGTAAGAAAGACTTACTCCAACTGGTAAACATCAAACACGTCGGCCGCGCTCGTGCAAGGGAACTGGCGGGGATGGGTGTGAGAACGCCCAATGACGTCCTTTCCATGAATCGCTCTACACGCAACAAACTCCTTGCCAAACGAGGTTGGGGGCCTTTACTGTTGGACAAAATCAATACCGAAGTCGAAAAAGTGCTGCGTCGGCAAAGTACTCAGGACGGAGGTATGAGCCTACCAAAACAACGCGATGATGATGTCCCTCTCTCCGACGAGTTTTCATCGGATAATTGAAAGAGAATATCCTCTTGGAATCACCATGGCACAACCTGAATTTCCTTGCTTTGCATGGGACAGTGAATCTCCAGTCAATGCCAAAGATGTGCTCGCACGCTTCCTTCAAGCACGCCCTAATGCTGATTGGGTTTTGATTGGTCAAGGTTGCATTCAAACTCCGTCTCAACTTTGGACTGCGTGGAATTCAGCTTCTCGCAGATGGTTGCGCTCGTCGGCTTTAGCTCGTTCCCTCGATGCAGAGTTTCTTCGCTATCTCAGCGGTACCCATCACGTCTCTGAAGCGTTCAAACGTGCTGGCGTTCGTGACAAAGATACTTCTGGTTTTCTCCTTCACCTCCCAAAAGCTTCCAGTACCGATGAGATTCACTCGGATTGCTTACCGATTGAGTTGGACTCTTCCGGGACTGAATCTCAAGCCTTCTCGATTCTTTCGCAACTTGGATTTCAATCCGCTTCAATGAATTATACGCTTTCGAGAGAGGGTGCTTCTCGCCTAGGATTAAAGTTTGATTCGGAGCTCGAAACGGTAACAGAGGCATCACTTATCGGCCATATTGTCTCTGCAGAATTCACTTCGTAAGCAAATCAAAATGGAGTAGACTTCAAACACCCTCGCATACAGGGTTGGCACATGGTAATGAGCGCGAGCCCCAACGACGACCACAGGCCAAGTACGGGTAGATATCTAAACCAATCAAAAATCCAGTCAGCCCTCGACCACGCTCAAGAATTGGGTGCATCTTATGCCGAAGTTCGGTTGATGGCCATTACAGACTCCAGCGTAGCATTGCGTGATGCAAAACTTGAACGGGCGATACCTGGGCAAGAAGTCGGTGTTACTCTTCGAATCTTAGCGGATGGCGCATGGGGCGTCCATTCGACGACAGATTTGGTCTCTTTGCCCTCACAAATTGAATCGACTGTACGTTTAGCCAAGGCTGTTGCTGCCCGTCGCTCGTCCAAAGACGCTCCAGTGCAATTGGCAGAGGTCCCAATTTTTGAAGATGAGATTCATTGGAAATCCAAAAAAGACGTTCGTCATACCGACCTTCAAACGAAAATAGAGCATCTAAAAACGCTTCATGACAGCGCTGCTGACGATGATCGCATCATCTCAGTAACCTGTGGTTGGAGCGACGAACATCTCCATACAGAACTGATGACCAGTGAAGGGATGAATCGCACATGGTCGTTTCAACGTTCACTGATTAATGCCAGTGTCACTGGACGAGATGGCGGCGAAGTAGTGTCCTATAGAACGCGTCATGGCGGCGAAGGTGGCTTGGAAGTTATCGAGTCATGTGACCTCGGTCAACTTGGCGAGGTTGCACGTATTGCCACGCTTCGTTTGCTGAAAGCAGAGCGTGCACCTTCAGGAAAAATGCCGTTAATCGCCGACCGAGATTTGACCGGCGTTTACATCCATGAAGCATTAGGTCATCCATGTGAGGCTGACTTAGTTGCTGCTGGAGACTCGTGCCTTGATGGCAAACTTGGCCAAACGATTGGCAATGAGATTGTGACTGTAGTCGATGACCCAACCATCCGAGGAGGTTACGGGGCACATCCAATCGACGACGAAGGGCTCAACACACGTGAAAAGTGCCTCATCAAGAACGGTGTACTCACTGAATATCTGAACCACCGAGAAACTGCTCACCACTTTGGACTTGCTCCAAATGCAGGTGCTCGTGCGCAAGACGGCCTTCATCATCCATTGGTCCGAATGTCAAACACACTGATTCAAGGTGGAACGCATAACGACATGGACGAGTTGATGGAAGACATCGAATACGGTGTTTATGCATGCGGTTCACGCGGTGGACAGGTCGATACTGGCCGAGGTTCGTTCCAGTTTGCGGCCCAAGAGGCTTGGCTCATTGAAAATGGAGAACTTACTCGACCGCTCAAAGATGTGAGCGTGAGTGGATTGACGCTTCAAATTTTGAAAGATGTTGATGGCCTTACACGAGATGCGCAACTTGCAGCTCCAGGATTCTGTGGGAAAGGACAAACTGTCCCCGTTGGAGATGGTGGCCCGATTATGCGGATTTCTCAAGCGTTGGTGGGCTGAGCATGCTTCCAGATGACGCGGTCGATCGAATTGCTGAAGGATGCCGTCAAATCGGTGCTCTTTGTAAGTCTCAAGGAATTGAACAATGGGAAGTCGTTGCAACGCAGTCCTACGGGCACAGCATCGATATCGAAGCGGGTAAAATTTCTCTTGCCGCAGGCGGTGGTGAAGGTGGATACGGTGTTCGAGTGGTCGAAGATGGAAGATTTGGATATGCCTACCTTGTCGACCTTTCTTCCGCAGAATATGCTCTCAAACAGGCGAGAGATATAGCCAAAGCCTCTCCATCCGTGGCCGGTTTTGTTCTTCCAAGCGAGCAACCAGCAGAGAAAGTTGGAGGACTCTTTGACACCAATATTCTCAACATCGGGCCCGAAGATTTACTTGAACAAGCAGATGCAGTTCTCAGCGAAGTTGCTTCTTTGGACCAACGAGCAGTCGTGACCGGTGGTGGCCTAGGCGTTGGTGCAAGTGCTGGCGCAATCTACACCAGTGAAGGCATCGAATCCAGTGGCGTAACCACATCTCATGGAATCGGCGTTCAAGTTTCCATTGATGCCAACGACGAACTTACCAGTTCCTACGAGGGTGATTCAAGTCGCAAGCGACTCGAGCAGGTCCCGGATTGCGTCGCAGTCGCAGTGGACTGGGCTCAGAAAACCCGCGGTCCAATTGAAGTCAACACCGAGGCTCATGACACTCCAGTTTTGATGACCAGTGAAGGTTTCTCTCCTTTATTCTCAATGGTTGTACCTTCAGCAGTACGTGGAGATCGTTTGGTTCGTAGTGAATCGTTTTGGTCAGGAAAACAAGGAGAAATGGTTCTTGCGAACGACCTTTCTCTCATCGATGATGGGCGTATGGAAGGTGGTAAATCGGCCTCAGCACGTGATGGAGAAGGCGTCCCCACTCGACGGCAAACTCTGGTTGAGAACGGTCGGCTGATTGGCTCTCTGTGGTCGACTCGCGATGCCGCACAACAAGTCGCAGAGGGTCGTATCGAACACGCTCAAACCAACGGCTGTGCCGTCCGTGGCGGCCACCAAAGTCCACCTTACACCGGATGTTCCGACTTGCACATGACTTCAACCCGCACGGGTTCTTCTCAAGATGCCCTTTTGGAACGAATGGAAGACGGATATATCGTTCACAGCGTAATGGGTGCGCATACTGCCAACCCAACAAGCGGTGATTTTTCTGTCACTTCAAGCACTTTGCTGCGAGTCGAAGGCGGAGAAATACTTGGCCCTGTGAAGCAAGCAGGATTGTCGGGTAATTTAGCAAAGGCGCTTTCTGAAGAGGTCTATCTCGGTGACGACGTTCGCGTGCAAGGGTCCTATTCTTCCGGCGCCATGCATCTTCCGGATGTGTTGTTGATGCAAGGTTTGCGAATTAACCCCGCCTAAGTTGTTCAGTGACTTGATTCGATGTTCGTCCAAAAGGACAAATCGTCACGGCATTCTTTATGGTCTGTCGTCGTTCCTTGAGTTCTCCATGGAGGTCAAGGGAGTGTACAGTCTCAACCAAAACGCACGAAAGCCCGCAGCCTGTTCTCCGTACAGGCATCGAACGAACACATCAGGCAGAGGTCTTGACGATGTCTGAGAAATACGAAACTCATGTGAAGTCGATTCTTTCTGAGTGCCCCGATGCAGACCCTGAAGAAGTCGCTGCAGCATTCGAAAAGTACGAGACGGAATTCTTCATTCCCCCTCAAGACGCTATGCGGTCGATTCTACGGCGGTTCAAGGGTGACAAAACCCCTGCACCCTCTGGCTCTTCCGGCGGTTCATCCTCTGCTCCAAGGACCACTCGTAAAGTGAGCAGTCTCAGCGAGCTCAAAGGTGATGACAAGGACATCGAAATTGAAGTCGAAATCATATCTCACAACATTCGTGATCAGACCATTCGTGGAGAACAAAAACAGATTGCTTTTGGTTTGCTCGAAGATAATCCGTGGGAAGAGAACGGACAAAAAAACCGTTGGGAGTACAAAGACTGGGGACCCAATTCAAACATAACCCCCGGTTCTGTCGTTCGAATCGAAGGCGCTTCGGTCAACGAATACCAAGGAAAAATGTCGCTAAACATCAACCAATCGACACGTATTGCGGTTGTCCGGGAAGGAACCCGTCCAATTACAGCCCCCGGTGAACCTCAAGATATTGGGTCTCTACCTTCAGACGGCTATGTTTGTGTTGTCGGACGAATTCTTGCATCACGACCAGACCAAATCCATCGAAAGGATGGCTCAGGTTCGATTGATATCGTGCGAGGAAGGCTTGCAGATGAATCAGGAACCATTGGTTTCCTTTCATGGGAGCCGCTTGAACACGAAGTAGGAACGCTTCTAAAAATTGAAGGCGCTCAAGTCCGGACTTTCAGGGATACGCCTGAACTCAACTTTGGACGTACGACCAAAATCGAGATTTATCACGACAAGAACTTCTCGGATGCAGACACCTTGTCTCAACAAACTGTGCTAACGCTTTCAGAACTTCGTGACGGTGCTCGTGATGTTGATGCAGTCGTCCAAATTACGGAATGGACCAAGCGTTCATTCACTCGTGATGGCGAAGAACGGTTCCTTTGGTCTGGCCAAATTGCCGACCCGACCGGTCGCTGCAGAATGAGTGCTTGGAGCGAATTACCAATCACGGAAGACAAACTTCCCCTCACCGTTCGCCTCAAAGGCGTTCGAGTCCGTGCTTGGCAAGGAATCCCAGATATTACTGTCGACAATGCAGACCAGGTCGAATTCCTCGATGCCCCCCCGTGGGACAGTGAATTGGATTTGACAAACCACACGGCAGAGGTAGAATTGTTTGAACTTTCAACTGGAGCCAGTAGAGTTGGTGTTTCCACCACAGCTACGGTCGTCAGTGTTCGAGAAGATTCGGGTTTCATCCAAAGATGCACTGAATGCCGAAGAGTGCTTCGAGATGGTGCTTGTGCGGAGCATGGCCCGAACGATGGAAATACCGATATCCGACTACGGTTAGCGATTGACGATGGACGTTCCAGTGTTTCTCTTTTGACAAATAAAGATGCGACGCTTAGCCTTCTCGGGATGACTGAAACCGAACTTCAAGACACCGTGAACGATTTGGGACAAGTCGCATTCGTTCAATCGTTGCGGGGCAAAATGCTTGGCAAAACAATCAATGCCTCCGGACGAACAATCGTCGATGAACAAGGTGCAATGATGTTGGCTGACCATGCTGCAATGGTCGAAGAAGATGCGGGATTGAGGGCGACTGAAATCCGTGCTCAATGGAAGGTGGTATGATGCAATCAGGAACACGTGCAAAACGACAATCAGCATGGCACATGCTTGCATCAGAATTCAGTGAAGCAACGCTCAATGAGAAAGGCTCTGGAGAATACGACCCATCATTTGTTATTACCAAACTTGGAGCCAAAGTCAACCGAGTCGTCGTGGCAGGCCTACTGGAACGTCTTGAAGTTCGCGAAACATCGAACGGTTCTACCCTTTACCAAGGGCAAATGAGAGACCCTTCAGGTGTCCACTATTTCTCAGTTGGAGATTATGCTAGCGAATCAATGAGGGAACTTACGCTGAGTCTGGTTGAGAAAACCGAAGTTGGTGAACCCGTTCTTCTTCTCATGGTTGCCAAATCACGTTGGTACCAAACCGATGAAGGCGCTGTTTACACGTCTTTGCGACCCGAAGAGGCTTGTGAAATTGACGCTCAACGCTATGCATTGTGGCTTACTCGGGCATCTGAAGACACACTGCAACGAATGAAGCATTACTCCGATTCTCTGGCTGCTGAACCGACACGAGAGGGTTTGGTTGCTGCCGGAATTCCAGAACACATGATCGACGGCCTTCTGGTTTCACGAAATCATTACGGTGATATCGATGTCGAAACCTACACGCTCAATGTCATGCAAGCATTGGATATCGCAGAAGGTCGGATGGATGCGGCAAGCCAACCGGTCGCAGCCCCGACACCAACTGAATCTGATGATGCCGAATCAACCGGTACAGATTCAGGTGAGAGTGAAGTCAAAGATACACTGGTATCCATTATTGAACAACTGGACCAAGGCGATGGTGTCGACTTTGAGACGGTCCTTACCAATGCAGTTGCACGAGGTTTTGATCGTGGACTTGCTGAGGAAAAGCTGGATGAACTCTCCAATGAAGGGACATTACATGAACCCAGGTTTGGTTGGTTTAGAATTGTAGGCTAACCTTCATTCCCCCCAACATTCAATACCTTGCGATGGTGTGGGTTGTTTAGAGGTCAGCGTATGGCAGGTATGGATTTCTTTATTCGCCCAGCATCAGGAACAACAAGTGCAGATTGGGTAAGAATTCCCAATTGTGATATGAAAGTCCGTCTCACGCGACGCTTGACACGAACCATCATCCGAGGAGAAGAAGGGGACGACCTTCATGATGAAGGTTCTGAATCAACTGCATATACGGTTACTGGAGAACTTTCTATCGACGACTACAAGAGAATTCTTGGCATGTTCCGATCCGGGCAACCGTTCATTCACGACCCTTTTGAAGAACGTGACGTGAAAGTGATTTTCGCTTCGATGGAATATGAAAGTTCGAACAAGATGTTCACGTTTGAATTACTCGAAGACATTGTTTGAGGTGAATACATGCGTAAACTGGATGAGCAAAGAGAGGTACTCTATGTCATCCGTACACTCGATGTGTTGATGTCCTCCGGTGTTGGTCTTGAAGCAGCGATCCACACCATTGGTAGTGGAGGCTATGGCATCATTTCGGAAGACTTCTCATCGATGATGGCACGCCTTCGCAAAGGAAACAGTCGCGGTCTTGGCCCTGAACTCAAATCCCTGATGAATAAAGCCGATTCCGATGGTTACACACGACTTCTCAATACCATGTACACGAACGTCACACAGAACACCGACATCATTGAAACTCTACGCAAACAAGGGTCTCGAATGGAGAATGAACGAACCGAATCAGTCAAAAAGTACATTGAGGAACTTGGTGCAGTTCCGGAAACACTCCTCTCAATTGCTATGATTGGTCCAATTATTCTTGCGATTGCGGGTCTTATCCCTCAATTAATGTCAGGTGATCTTGGAGCATTCATGCAACTTCCACCAACTTCGACCATCAATACGGTAGTCAATGTAGGGCTGATTTTGACTCTTGTTGGCATGTTTATGATTGGGTTAAAGGCTCATACTAAGGATCCTGGGTTGTGATTTGATGCTCTTCGGTCTTCTTGAAACATTTAACGATAATTTGTTGTTACTCGTTTTGATTGTGATTGGAGTGGCCAGTGCTGCAGGCGGCTTACCGCCAATGATAGAAAGGCGCCGCCGCCGTTCTATAGAGAATGCCTTGCCTGCTCTCTTGGAATCACTTTCTGATTCAGTCGGTGCTGGGCGAGGCATTCAAGAGGCGATGATGGAACAATCAAAAAATCTGCCAGGCGTCTTAGGAAAACTCCTCAAAGAGACACTGGAAGAAAGCCACTCTTCCTCTTTTGATGCCGCTCTTGCCGCTTTTTCGGCGAAGACTCGCTCTTCACAAGTTCAGCGAGTCATGGTGCTCATCGAAACTGCAATCGAACAAGATTCACCCCTCCAAGGAATCCTTTCCGACCTTGCGATGGACTATGAACGACTGAACGATTTGATGAATACACGAGAACAGGAACTTTCAGGTCGAGGTCTTCTCATTGTGATGTTCATCAGCATTGGTCTTCCGCTCATTATTGCCGTTATTGTAGGACTCTTTGCTCCTGCAAGCAAAGGTTTCCAAATTGACTCATTTAACGCCACTTTCTCTTATTTCTTTGGTGGAGCATCTGCAATTGCAGTAGGAGTTTCCGGGCGAATGATGGGCCGTTTCAAAGATGTGCTCTGGTGGATGCCGGGATGGATTGCAGTTTCAATGCTGCTCTATCTTGGCGCAGTTATGATGATTGGAGGATGAAAATATGAGTGAACAAGTACTAGCACAATACGGTCGAGTAACCATTTACACTGAAGAAAATCACCCTTCTCCGATTTACCATGTCGATGGCTCAGCTGAACCGAATCCATACGGTGATCTCGCAGTATTGCTCGAAGATGATGCGCTTGAAGAAGTGATGTACAACGGTGGCACACAGTGCGTAAAAATCGCACATCGAGACCATGGCATGTGCCGAACCAACATTTGGATTGATGACGATTCTGGTATTCAAATCGCCAAAAACATCGCTGCATTCACCAACGTTCCCCTTGGGGACGGACCGGGTCTTGTCCCAATCTTCGATGGCCGCCTTCCTGATGGTTCCCGTGTCAACGGTACCATTCCGCCGGTGACCCCAGATGGTCCAACTCTAACGATTCGTAAGTTCAGGGAAGACCCCCTCACTATGATTGACTTGGTTAAGTTCGGCACCGTTAACTCCCGACTTGCTGCAATGATGTGGGTTTGGATTGAAGGACTTGATAGCCGGCCAGCAAACTTTGTTATTGCTGGAGGTACAGGTTCTGGTAAAACCACTACACTCAATTGCCTTGGTATGTACATCCCATGGCACCGTCGATTGCTTACCGTAGAAGACACTGCTGAATTGCAAGTTTACCATGACCATTGGTTGCGAATGGAAACACGGCGGGAACGTCCGGATGGAACGCCGGAAGTTGACATGAACGACTGCCTCAAATCCAGCCTTCGTATGCGACCTGACCGCATCATTGTCGGTGAAGTTCGTGGTCCTGAAGCGGCTACATTGCTCACTGCAATGAATACCGGTCACGACGGTTCTTTTGGCTCACTTCACGCAAACACGGCTCAAGAAACCGTAACTCGTATGATTAACCCTCCAATGCTTGTGCCACCGATCATGCTGAGTGGGCTGGACTTGATTATCATCCAAGCAAGGTTACACGTCAACGGTAAGACTGCTCGTAAGATCACTGAAGTTGCTGAAATCGCAGGAATGGAAGGCGATAAGCCCCGATTGAACATAATTTGGAAGTACAATGCAGCAACCGACCAAATCGAAGAGACTGGCATTCCTTCGAAACTTCGTGAGATTATTTGCACCGCAGCTGGTGTCTCTCCCGATGTCTTTGAACGGCACGTTTCACAACGTCAAGCAATCATTGAAGATTTAGCACGCCGAGATATTAACGATATTCAGACCGTAACGCAAGTTATCCAAAACTTCTACGCATCACGCTGAGACTAGCCACGAAGGCGAGCCAGTAATTCATCGATTGCATCGATTTTCCCTCGAGCCGAATTGACTCGTTCCGAGGCATCACTCACAGATTCTGCTAGTATCTCTTCTACATCAGCAGGCTCATCGGACTTCGGTTTGAATGCTTCAGCTAATGCTTTCAATTCTGTGACAATGGCATCGACTTGCGTGTCGGAAATCATCACGCCAGGTGCGATGCGAGGGATTTCGGCAGGAGATATGAATCCTAATTCAGCACCAATTATGCCAGCACATGCAAGGATTCGAGGGCGTAGGTCAGCAGTGTTGACTTCATAGCCTCGGTTCTCAAGGAAACGAATGACCAACGCTTGTTGTGGTTCGGAGAATGTCCCTTCACTCGACTCAAGAACCGTTTCAACCAATTCCTCGAATCCGGCGATATTACGTTCCAGTCGGTCGATTGTTCTGCGCTCACCATCGGTAAAGTGGACTGCGCCATGTTGCAACACCCGCAATATTCTGTTTCTTCGGGCGATCGAAGGGTCTTGCAATGCCTCAGCCTGATGTATTTCCACATGCAAGTCAAACAGTGCGTGGAGCCGTCCTGAGACGCTTGGTATGCGTAAATCTAATCCCATGTTATGGCCAATTTGCTCAAAGGCCATCCTTGCTTTGACCAAGTCTCCGCTTGAAGAGGCAAGTGTGTTGTTCAATTGGTCACGAAGGACATCTCGTCCGAGTTCAAAGTTCCTTAGTGCTTCCCTTTCTCTCCATGAGTTCGGCATTGAAAAGACGGCATCTTTTTCAGTTTGAGAACGGAATTCAAGTTCCATCAGTGTATTTCGAATACTGTCCCTTACTGCTGGGCTTTCAACTGCAAATCCATGGCTCGATAGGCTACCGATAAATGCTTCAAGGTCGTCAACTTCACTGGTTGTGCTCACTGCTAAGTAGTCACGCCCAGCAGCTTCGATTTCAGCAGACCTTGCGTTTAATTCGAGCAGTAAGGCTTCAGTTTCTAAGCTGTGGTCGTCTGCTTCTACCACGTGAGCGCTTTGGACCATTGCGGGTGGTGTCTCAGTAGACGTTTCATTCTGTCCTGCTCGTAGAGCATCGTCGATTGAGGCAGCAAGAGGCGCTCGTGATATTGGGATGCCCTTTTCGGCAAGTTCTGTTCTCATTTCCGTTTCTTGCTCAAAAGTCCATCCTTCCGGATGTTCAGAAACGAACGTTTCGACTTTTTCGATGACTGCCTCATGTTCGCCTACGTTCTCTTGAACAGGCGCCTCATTGTTTGAGTCATCACTCGGAATCGGGATATCGATAGTGGCGTCTCCACTTTTTGGTCTTCGTAGACTCTTCTTGACTTTACCCCAACCACCTTGTTGGTAGGCGAGTACACCAGCAACTCGGACCAACAATGTTTGCTTGTTTCCAGAGAGTGGAAGTTCCAAAGTCTTGCAAAGTTCATGCAACTGGTCTCGCGTCATGGAGTCAAGCGATTCAGGAACAAATTGCTTTGGGTCGTGATTAAGGTGAAGATAGAGCCGTTGGCGACGTGCACGAACTGAGCCTGATTTTTTGATTCCGAAAACGCCCAGGATTTCACCAATTTCTGAATTCATCAGTTTCTTTATTCCATCTGGTGAAAGGTCCCAGTTTTCAAGAATGAGGTGTTGGATTAAGCGAGCACGCAGCGTCTCTACAGAACCATTTTTCGGAAGTTGGTAGGTGACAGCGAGTTCTTTGAGACCATCAAAACGAGCTTGGTAAAGTTCGTTCAAGAGTTCACTTTTCGCTGACACACTTCCACCTACTGGTTACATTCCGTTCTAAGGGGTATATGTGTTTTCGCTGTGAAGTTGCACCCAAGAGGGCTGTTCTTCGACACTTTACTGCGCTCCATCGTAGAGTCTACGGTAGCGCACTGGGAATGGTTTGAAGAACTGTGACAGTTCGATAGATACTATGGCGAGGACCGTCAAGGCGACCAAGCAGGGTCTCAAAGAGGCGAATTCGCTTGTTGATTCACTAAAAGAACTGGTTTGGACTGACTTGAAAAAGCACTACCACGGCTTCGAAGATATGATTTACTCGCGAGTGAAAGAATCAGAAGAAACTATTCTCGACGCAACCAAAGCCAAACTGGCAATTGTCGCAGGAATCAGCGTTATGCGGAAGGATTTTGAGCGAGCACAACGCCGTTTTTCACGTTCGAACGACGTCGAAGAATTGAGAACTTTTTTGCTGGAAATGGCGGACCGGATTCTACGCTTGCGAGAAGCCAACAACAAGATTGTCGATTCACTGCATACGGTACTCAACCTCAATTTGACTGCCGTTGAAGTGGTTGAAAAATTTGCATCTGACTTACAACGCTCCGCTGGCACATGGGAGCGGAACGGCAGAGAGATCGATGAATCAATTCTTGAATTATGCGATGAAAATGAGCCGGCAGATTTGGTTGAACTTGAAGAGTTCATCGTCAAGCAAGGATACGCCCCTTTGCTTGAACAATCTTCTCATTCTTCCTCAGATGAAGATGCTTGAATGGTTTCAAGGTTTAACAATGCAGGCCTTGCTAGGCTAAACTCATCTGGAAGTCCAGGGAATTTACGAAGCATTTCTTCATGCTCAGATTGCATGTTTTCAAGGAGCACATCAAATTCTTTCAAGACATTGACCATTCCCATATGGCTTTCTTCAATCGTGCAAATGCGTTCTACACTTGCAGAAACCGTACCTTCATAATTCAAAGTCTCCACTTTCATCTCAATCCGAGGCGTAGTTGGAACTTCCTTACGAGGCACGGATTGTTTCCATTTGGATGGTCCTGACTGCGACTTTGCCCGTTCAGAATTGAGGAATACCTCGTTCGTAAAATCATCACCCCGTCGTTGTGCTTCTTTGAGGACGGTTTTGAATTTGCGTTGTTCCACAAAAATACCAATAATTCCGTGAAGGTGTTCTGGAAGTGAATCCAGTAAGGCCGCTTCAATTCTATGCGATAGGATTGCACCAGAATCAATCATTGGAGCGACAGTGGCTGCAGGGAATCCCGTGCGAGCAACGAGCAAGGTGAAACCGTACAACGGCGGTGGGACGAAATGCGTTCGTTCGGGGTTTTCTCTTTGCAAACCGAGTGTGTGGCGTCGAGCCTTGAATTTGAGTGCAGCATGCTCTCCACGTGCCACAATGTATCCTTCAAGAAGTTCATCTTGACGGCATTCTTCAATCCAGTGGATTTTATCTTCTTCATCGAGGTTTGCAAAAACCTCTGACTTGCCGATCATGGCAGCAAACTCCTCTGATGTGGCCAATTTTAGGTCGGAGCGTAAACGTCGCATTTGTCTGCGTAACAATTCGTTGTCGCAGATTACAAGTGCCTTTGAAACGAGGTATTCCGGTTTGTCGTCTGATACGAGTACCCATGTAGGTTCTCTTCTGGGCAGAATACCGACAACGGTCAAGCCCTCGACATCGTACTCTCTCCAGTTTAGAGCACTCATGGCCACCAGGTCTCCAGTGCCTTGCTTGAGTGCTGCAATTGCAGCCTCAATGTGTGGTATTTGACTAAGTTTGAAATCAAATTGATTCCGATTTTGTTCGATGCAGCGTTCGATTTGTAAGCGCACACCGTCACGTTGAGATGCAGTGGTTAAGACCTCAAGTCGGACCTTTTCTGTCACAAAATCACCTCGGCGAGGATGACTCCTCACATTACAAGGGCGGAGACTACGGGTTAAGAAGGACACCCCTGTAGGATGATATGTGTCGAGCATTCAGTTACAGGCGAGTGACCGCCTTGAGGCCATGCGGCTTTTGGTTGATGCAGAGCTTGAAGCCTTGATTGAATCAGAGGTTGAAAACGGTGCTGGGCAGGTTGCCGAATTGTGTGGAACCGTTCTTTTAGCCGGGGGTAAACGTCTCAGACCTTTGCTTATTCTACTCGCACATGAAATCGCTGGAGGCTCTAGCGATGACGACATTATCCCTCTGGCTCTGGCATTCGAACTAATCCATACAGCAACGCTAGTCCACGACGACATTAACGACGAGGCCTCTCAACGGCGAGGAGTCGATACGATTCACACCCGTGTTGGAATTCCGAAAGCAGTTATTGCCGGAGATTGGTTGTTTGTTCAAGGCTTCGGGCTCGGTGGAATCTATGAAGAACACATTGTGCGAATCATGGCGCAGTGTTGTGCTAACATCGCTGTTTCCGAATTCGATCAACTTGACCATGTACTCAACCTTGCCACCTCTCCAGAAGATTACCTCGGCATCGTTCGAGGAAAAACAGCAGGTCCATTTTCAGCAGGATGTCATGCTGCAGGTTTGGTTGCAGGCTTGAGCGATGAGCAAGCATCAGCATTGCAACGGTTCGGCATGGAACTGGGTATTGCTTTCCAACTTGTTGACGATTTACTTGATTTACGCGGTGATGAACGAATGGGTAAACCACGTGGAGCAGACGTCATTGAAGGTAAAATGACGCTGCCATTGATTCACGCATTGACTCTTTCACACGGTGAAGAACGTCTCCGTCTTGCTCACATCATCGAGAATTTTCATGATGGACTGTTCGATGAATTGATGTCGTTACTCAATTACTCACAAAGTTTGCAATATGCCGATATATTGGTTCGCACTCATCTTGAACGCGCTCTAAACGAACTGGATTCATTCCCGGATAGCGATGCAAAATCACTGATGCTGCATATTACGGATTACGTCATGAATCGACACCTTTGAGGGATGAGTATGGGGCGAAAAGAGGTTCAGCATCGGCAAGTCATTGTCATAGGAGCTGGACCTGCAGGCTCTGCCTGTGCTCAACGTTTGGCTGAAGAAGGCATTGATGTTCTCATCATCGAACGGCGCGAGATTGTTGGAAACCCAGCTCAGTGCGGTGAATGTATCCCGAATTGGGGTGAAGTTGTTGGCACTTTCTCAAACCTTGATGACCATCAATGGTTGAAGGATTACTTCGAATTCCCTGACCGCCTTAGATTGCATCACTTGGATAACATGCGTGTGTTCTTACCCTCTGGAAAAGCATACCATTTCGACCTTGATGCTTTTGCAGGTCATCGTTTGCATTTTGACGGCTTCCTTTGTGACAAAGCCATCCAAGCCGGAGCCGAAGTGCACACCGGTGAAGCAATGACGCGTATACAACATCAGTCAAAACTGAACCGTGACCTTTTGGTGACAAACAAGAACCGCTACTCTTTCGACTATCTCATCGACGCCAGCGGCTCTTTGGCTCATGTTGGACGCCTACGACATGGCGAAGATGAACGCTATAGACCAAAAGACCAAGTTCCAACAGTATATGCTCAAGTTCAAGGTGAAGTGCCTGAAACGTTCGATGTATTCCTCGGTTCTGTTGCTCCATCAGGTTATGCATGGATTATTCCAAAAGGGCCGGATACTGCAAACGTGGGGCTCGGAGTACGAGCAGGTTACTTGAAAGGAAACTTGAAAGAACATTTGACTGAATTTTGCGATTCCCTCAATCTCGAAATCCTCTCGTGGGGCGGCGGATGGATTCCAATGGGAGGTCCTGTTAAATCGATGGTTGACGGTACGACCTTGGCTGTTGGAGATGCTGCTGGTCTGGTTATGCCAAGTAACGGCGGTGGAATCTCTCAAGCGATCATTTCGGGCTGCTTTGCTGCTGAGGCAATAGTTGACCATTTACAGCACGGCACTTCTCTCGACGAATATGAAGTTCGTGTTCGGGCTTCAATGGGCCGTGCGTTGAAGAATTCATTGCGTTCTAAAAATATGGGTTACGCGTTTTTCAAAGGTGATCTTGTTACTGAAACATTGCTGAGAATTCTCGGTCCTATTGGCGGCATAAAGAGAGCCATGGAATGTGATAAACCAATGTGGTTGTTTTGATTCATTGCGAAGTCGTCTCTCTTTACTGAATTTGAAACGGTTGGTTCAAGACCTATCGATGACACAGAGGTACCATGCGCAGTGTTCGGAGGGCAGACAGTAACCAGGCTGTGAGCCCGGTTATCGCCACTGTTCTTCTCCTCGCTATCACCGTCATGCTTTCCAGTATGGTGTTTGTACTGATGCAAGGAGCACTCACTAACAACGAGAAGCCTGCAGCCCAAGCAACCGTTAGCGTTCGAGGTTTATCCAATGGCTTCCACGTTGTTCGTATGACTTCTCTGGACCAGACGATTGACCCAGCGAAAATTCAATTTTCTTTGGCCCCAGAAAACGTCTCGCAGGGCAATACTTTAGGGGGTCTGGTAAGTGATTCTGATGTGTATGGGCTGATTGGTGCGAACATATCGTTCCATGACCGTGATGCGGGCTATTCTGTAAGTCAGGGCGATTATTTTGTTATTGATTCGACGACCATTGGCTCAGATACTGGGACTTGGCGGTTCCAACTGGTTGATCTTTCGACCAATTCAGTTTTGGTGAATGTTGTTTTACCGCCTCTTGAGTCTTAACCGCCAATGAAGGACATTTCGACAGGTTGCCGCTCCGTGTTTACCTGCCCTCGGATTTCGGAATAGCGGTCGTCTCTTTTGGTCCAAATGTTTTGAATCAATTCAGCGACTTCTTGACTCGATGCGCCGAACCTTAGGATTCCACGAATATCAAATCCTTTTTCAGAGAACAAGCACGTGTACATTGAGCCATGGGCTGACAGTCGTGCTCGGGAACAGTCTCCACAAAATGGGCTGCTCACCGATTCAATAAAACCGACCTCGGTTCCGTTCTTTAAACTCCACATACGAGCAACATCGGAGGGATGCTTCGCCGTATTCCTACGCAAAGGACCATAGTGATTTGAAATTCTTTGTCGCATTTCTTCACCTGAAACGACCGATTCAAGGTTCCAGTTATTTGTCGTCCCAACGTCCATGAACTCAATGAAACGAATGGGGATGTTACGTGATGAACAAGCATCGACCAATGGGACGATTTGCTCTTCATTCAATCCCTTCTTTACCACGCAATTAACTTTGACACGAAGGCCACATTGCTGAGCTGTTTCGATACCTGCAAACACTTCTCCGGGTGTGTTCTTACTGTCGGTAATGCTTTGGAACATCTCTACATCCATCGCATCGATACTTACAGTCACTCGGTTAAGGCCAGAATCGAACAATTGGCGTGCGTGCTTTTTCAAGAGAACTCCATTGGTTGTTAACGCAATATCAATCTCAGCATCGAGGCTGCGAAGCATTGCGATGAAGATTCCTAGGTCTTTACGCATGAGCGGTTCTCCACCAGTGATTCGAACTTTTTTGAGTCCGAGCGGCAGAAGCGATTGGACGACGGTGGTCATTTCTTCGTAGGAGAGAATTTCTTGCTTAGCAAGGAAGGTATGATCTGGGCCGAAGTTCTCTCTGGGCATACAGTATGTGCACCTAAAATTGCAGCGGTCAGTGATTGAGATGCGAAGGTCCCTCAAGGGGCGACCCAGTGAATCCTCAATCGACATTGAACAGCCTATGCGGCTTCGGCTTTTTATTCTGTGTTGCAAGGGTTGATGGGTGCTCGGAGTTTGGAAGCACCATGGCGAAGGGTTGGGTAAAGCGCTGGACCACTTCAGGCAAAGACCACCGTCGCAACGATTTACGCATTCTTCGCATTTCACCTCGCACGAGTTCCAAAGCCGTAGAATGGCGTCTTCCTCCTTCCAAGAGCCATCTCATACGTGCTCTTGCTCTGTATTCACAAACAACTCAGAGCATTACTTTGGAAAACGTGGCAGCATCCGGGGACGATGTCCGTGCCATGCGGAATTGCCTTGCACAGATGGGTGTGAAGTTCGAAGACTACGATTCAAACGGCGAATTGTTGGTGCAAACCAACCCTATGGAACTCGGCCCGCACCCTCATTCGGAAAAATGGGTCATGCATGGAGTAGGGGTCAACGGTTTTTCCCGCCCAGCAAGCGTACTCAATGCCGCTAATTCCGGTACTGCTCTACGGTTTCTGGCAGGATTAGTCGCCAGTATGGAAGGGCCAATCATGCTTGATGGCGACCAGTCACTTCGTAAGAGAGATTCCGAGGCCTTGTGGGACTCTCTTCGCCAGGCCGGTGTTGAAGTTTCTATTGGGCAAGGTTCCGAACGCCTGCCAGTCATCCTTTCGGGACCTTGGGACGCCGAGAAATTGGAATCTGGAATTACCCTGGACATCTCTCAATCCAGTCAACCGCTTTCTTCTTGGATTCTTGCATCCACGAGCTTACCTGTTCAAACGACGCTTACTCTCAAAGGGAAAGGTGTCTCAAATCGTCATTCCAACCTCACAGCCGAAATGGTTCGTCATGCAGGTTGCTCGGTTGACATTGGTAGAGAGGGGTGTTCAATGGGACCTTGGTCAGTGAGTGGTGAAGACTCGTATTCAGTACCGGGGGATGCTTCAATGGCTTCGTTTGCAGTTCTCGCAGCGTTCTGCCTTTCTTCGGAGATACAACTGAAAGGTTGGCCTGAAAGAGAGAACGCTATTGGGCATGAAATACTCCAAGAATCTGCTATAGAATACGGCATAAAGTGGTCTCCGGGGTGCTTGAAATTATCCGGAGGGGCAGACTTCACTCATTTGGATGTCACCGATTCCAACGACATCTTGCCGCCAATGGCCGCTCTGCTTGCTCTTGGTGGAGGTGGAAAAATCACTGGTGCAGCGCATGCAGCTCACAAAGAAAGCAATCGCCTTACCCGTACTGTGGAACTGCTCGAGCATTTTGGATTAAAGGCAGAACTGCTTTCCGATGGTATTGAAGTTGAAGGAAACCAAGTTCCGAAAAAGCCCAGTGTTCCAGTTCCTACGTTTGAAGATCATCGATTGTTCATGACTGCCGTTCTTCTCGCTTCAAAAACCGGTGGAGAAATTATCGGTCAGAAATTGCACCATGTTGCAGACGAGGGCTTTATTCAGCGTTTACAAGACGCTGGAATTGGTATTGAATCAGTTCAAATCCCGTCCCTTGAAGATTAACCGTGACGACCAAAGTGGTGGTCGAGTGAGTTTAGAGGCAAGCGTAGTGCTGTTGGTCTTCCGTGAACGCATGCCCAAGGGTTCGGAATTCTACGCATGTCGTCAAGTAACCTTCTCATCTCAGGTAATGTCAGTTTTTCGTTGGCTTTGACTGCACCTCTGCAGGCATTTAGGAATGCCAAGTGGTCTTTTCTTCTGTCAACCGTTTCAAGCGGAGCGCCGTCTTCAGCCGTATCTTGGAGTAAATCGAGAAGGAAAGGTACGAGTTCCTCACCTTCAAGTAATTGCGGAGCAGCATCGACCATCCAACCTTTCTCTCCCTCTCGAAGTGAAAAGCCAACCTGAGAAAGCGTGTCAACTGCTGCAGCAACACGTACGGATTGACGTGCATCAAGGTTCAATTCCACCGGTTGAATTTTGGTCTGACTTTCCCAAAGCGATTCGTCATTACGTAGGCGCTCGTATCGAATGCGTTCATGCAAAGCATGTTGGTCGATCAGGAGCAATTCCTCTTCAGCCTGAACCAGAATGTAGGAGTCGGCAAATTGGGCAAGCGGTTCCATCTCTGGAAGTTCATTGATGATTCCTTCAAGTGGAGCCTCTTCATTTGGTGAGACTTGGTGCCCACAACCTGCATGCCGGTGAAGTGTTCTTTCAGCGTGAGAGAGGGCAGGTGCAGTTGGTTTTTCATCCAAACCCGGTAATGTATCTTGAGCAGCAGGCGAGGTTGATTGCGGTCGTTTTTTGGCTTCAACTTCTGGTTCAGTCGCTTGACTGCCGTGGAGATTGAGTTGTGCTCCCGCAGCAATGGCCCAAGCTGGTGGGGTCTCTGTTTTGTTCTCTTTCGGTAGCACAAGTGTGGATGAACCGGCAGCAGCATCGAGAGGGTTTTGCTGTTGGGTTGGGGGTGCAAGGTGTTCTTGAATGGATTTTACTTTCTGTACTCCAAGGCCTTGAAGGGCAGGAATGCCTCCAGCAGCATCCGGTTGGGTAGGGACAGATTCCAAAGTGTGAGCAATCGCCCGTTCCAGTCGTTCAAGAACCCTCCACGAGTGTCGCAAACGAACTTCACGTTTGGTCGGGTGGACGTTGACATCGACTTCATCTGGAGGCAATGTGAGCGATAAGACGGCAATAGGGTGTCTTCCTTGCATCAGTCGGGTTTTGTACCCTCGTCGGATTGCTTGTAAAAACGGGCCGGCAGCAACCGGTCTGTCGTTAATCAAAATATGGATATCGTCACCTTTGCCACGGGTAATATCCGGAGTACTGATCCAACCGGTCCATCTCTCCTTTCCAGGTGCTTCATTATCGGTGTCTGGAGACGTCATTTCCAACATCGATTCAACTTGACCGCCCAAGAGGTCAAACAATCGGTCCGTCATTGAATCAGCCGAAGGGATATCGAGCATGACCCTCTCGTCGATAACCAAACGAAAACCGGTCAACTGATGGGCCATTGCATGAGCAACCACCACGTCCACAATCCGAGAGTTCTCCGTTGCTGGCCGGCGTTGAAAGGCAAGTCGAGCCGGCGTATTTCGGAATAAATGTTCGACATCAATACGGGTTCCATGTTGCATTCCAAACGGCTCGATAGTTCCTTTTTCGCCATTTTTCATCGTGATTGATTTTCCATCCTTTCCAGCAGGCCGACTTGAAATGGAGAGGTGAGATACCATACCGATGCTGGCTAAAGCCTCGCCACGAAACCCGAGAGTGTGAATTGAATTGAGGTCTTCTGCCTTCTTTAATTTGGAAGTTGCATGGCGGTCGAGGGCAAGTCGCAAATCGTTTTCATCGATTCCACTTCCATCATCTTCGACTCGAATTAAATCAAAACCGCCACGCTCTACTGTGATGACAAGGCGTTCAGCACTTGCGTCAAGGCTGTTTTCAAGTAATTCCTTGACCACTTGGGCAGGTCGTTCAACGACTTCTCCTGCGGCAATATGGCCAATGGTGGATTCATCCAGTTGAATGATGCGATTTGGTTCAGTCACGTTCTTCACTTCCTAAGAGTTTCTTTAGTCTATAGAGGGCATCATGCGCTTGTTTTGGAGAGAGTTCATCAGCATCGATTTGCCTCAGATATTCCAGTGTATTCTTTTGCTCAGGCAAGAGGCTTGGTTGTGAGGACGAAGTTTGGTTCGATTGGTTCATTGCGGCAGCTGCAAAATAGCCCATGAGGCTCGATTGACCGTGTGCTCGAGAAGAAGGGGTGCCGGATTCGCCAGCCTTTGCGCCATCTGCTTGTTGTTCAAGGAAGGCGAGAAGGTCGGATGCTCGTTCGACAACTGCTCTTGGAAGTCCAGCCAAAGCAGCAACCTGCACTCCGTATGAGTCGTCACAAGGACCGTCTGCAACGGTATGCATGAAACGCAATTCTCCGTCCGATTGGGCAACCTGGACATGGACGTTCACCAAACCATCGACTTCACCCTCCAGTCCGATGAGTTGGTGGTAATGTGTCGCAAACAAAGTTCGTGACCCAATTCGGCGACAGATATCTTCAGTGACCGACCAGGCAATAGATAAACCGTCAAAAGTGGATGTACCCCTGCCGATTTCATCCAACAGAACGAGAGATTGAGAGGTTGCTCGGCGAAGAATATGGGCGACTTCAATCATTTCCATCATGAAGGTAGAACGCCCTCGGCGTAAGTCATCGCTGGCACCAACGCGGGTAAATATGCGATCGACCAATCCAATTTTGGCTTTTTTAGCAGGGACAAAACTCCCACATTGAGCGAGGATGGTAATCAGTGCAGTGGTACGGAGGTAGGTCGATTTACCGCCCATGTTCGGCCCGGTAATCAAGAGGAAATTCCTTTTCTTTTGGAGATGGATATCATTGGGGACGAATCCCGACTGGGTTTCGAGTGTTGGGTGACGGGCACCGTCCGCTTTGAGATGATGTCCTTCAGTGAGTTCAGGGCGAGTCCAGGAGCGTGTTCGAGCAATGGAGGCGAAGCATTGGAGGACATCAATGGCAGCGACCCTTCCAGCGATGTTGGCTAAAGCTTGGGCATGGGTTTTACATCGCTCTCTCAATGCTGTGTATTCTCGGTATTCGAGTTCTTTCACTTTGGTATCTGCTGTAAGCAAAAGGTCGTCTCTCTCTGCGAGTTCAGTGGTAATGTAACGGGAACCGTTTGTCATCTGTTGCTTCCGACGCCATTCTTCAGGAACCTTGTTTTCGTTGGTCTTTGTTACTTCAATGAACCATCCAATTTGGCGATTCATACGAACTTTGAGCGATGGAATCTCAAGTTCTAAGCGCAGTTTTGATTCCAGTTCCCGGAACCACGAGTGCCCCGAAGCGGAAGTTTCTCGCAACCGGTCAATATTTTGATTCAATCCAGTACGAATCAAACCTCCATCTCGAATACTCAAAGGTGGTTCATCAACGAGTGTTCTGCGGATATCCTCTGCCATATCGGATAAGCAATCAAGGTTATTCGAGAGGTGGGTAAGAAGTGGGTTATCTGTTTCTTGGCACAAGTTAATGATGGCCGGCATGCGTTCCAATGCATCGGAAACCGCCATCAAATCACGTCCATTTGACCTGTTGTAAGCCAATTGTGTCGCAAGACGTTCCATGTCTCTCAACCCACGCAAAGCATCTCGAATGGCGTCCAGACGCCGAGCCGAGCGGGAGAGTGAACCAACGGCTTCGTGCCGAGCATGGATAGCCTCAATATTGCACAGAGGTCGAAGAATCCAAGTTTTCAACAGACGCCGACCCATTGCGCTCCTGCACGCATTCAGTGATGCAAGTAGGCTTCCTTCGTATTCACCCGCTAAAGTCGAGGTTAATTCAAGGTTACGAAGCGTAGTCTGATCGAGAACCAAGTGTCCAGCCTCATCGATCACCTCGATATCACGAATGGGTACCTCGTCAGCAATGTGCATGGTCGCTAGATAGTCTGCTGCAAGTCCGGCAGCGGCGAGAGCCAAGGGTGCATCGTCTAAATCCAAATGACCCAGGTCGGCCACCTTCAGTACTTTTTCCAAACGGTTCCGGCGTTTGGTTTCGCTGGCACGATGTTGGCTGATTAGAACGCCGTCTAAGTGCGAGAATAGGGCGCACAGTGCATCGTCTTCAGCATCTTTAGGAGAGACGACAATTTCGGTTGGTCTCCAACGCAGAATCTCATCTAAAGCTCGAGCGAACCGGTCGTCACCTTCAAGATTTGAAGCCCAGGCTTGTCCAGTTGAAGCATCGAATATCCCGAGTCCAAGTGCAGTTTTACTAAGGGACACAGAAACCAACAGAGAACGTTCATCGGTACCGAGTAATGATTCTTCATAAAGGCTACCTGGCGTGTAGACTCGAGTGACAATCCGCTCCAGAAGTTTTGCTCCTTCCCGAAGTTCCTGCTCCTGCTCAGCCACGGTAACTTTGTGACCAGCTTTGAGCATGACTCGCAGGTTGTCTTCCAATGCGTGCCAAGGGAAACCGGCCATTTGAATGGGTTTTGCTGCTTTTTTGTCCCGGGAGGTGAGGGCGAGTCCCAAGACTTCAGAACCAACAACAGCATCTTCATGGAACAATTCGTAAAAGTCTCCCATTCTGAAGAACAGAATGGTGTCGGGGTGTTGTTCCTTGATGTCCATGAATTGGTCCATCATCCCCCTTTTGGCCATACTTGATACACTCCTTGCTCTCGCTGGAGTTTCCTGTCGTTGCCGAGAGCACATGAAGGTTCTCGCGTTGTCTAGAACAAAGTGCTGTTTCTTCGATAAGATGGAACATCATTGATTTTGAATCAATCTCTTGGTTCCAGTCCATAACATTACACCGAGTACCATACTTGAAATCCCTACAAACATGAGGTTCAAAAACCCTCTTCCACTCTCTATAGAGCCTATTGCTAAGGTGTCTATGGAGTAGGTTACAGGTTCGCCGTTGTTGTTGATGCCGTGAGCATAGAGGATGTCGTTGGAAACATCGGACACTTGGACATTGAGCGGAATCGGGCGAGACAACGGTAAAGTTTCCATTTCTCCGTCTACCAACCGCATTACGGAGGTACTTCCTTTACTCCCAAGCATCCAGACTTTACCGTTTTCATCCAGAGTTGATGAAACGCTGGCAACATTGATTGATGTCGTTGTACGATCTTTGGCAATATGCACTGCAGAAGCGGTTCCTGCTGCGAGCAGTGTTCCGTTATCGAGTCGTACAAGGGAATGGATTTCTCCTTTGTCGACTTCTTCGATCGAGGTGAGCATTGGTGCAGCTGGTCCGTCGTCCCATGTAATGAATCCAATGACTGGGTGCTTGGTTGGAGTCGCTGGACTGTCATCGCTTCCGAATACACTGCCCATGGAGCCTACAGCAACCCACTGTCCGTCTCCAAGAGATTCAACCATATTCCAGTCAATGTTCGTTGGAGCCAGAGTTGCTGAGGTTAAGTCTGCATTTTTCATAGGCTCATCGACAGGAAGCAATTCACTCCCCACCGGTCCAAAGCCTCGAAGTCCAGTCGAGTCGTCTTCATCGGTGACCATGAGCCATCGATACGATTCGTTTGATTTCTGTTCGGCCAGGTCAAGGATGTCAAACTCCGCTTGTCCATCGTTGAGGGAAAGTACGGTTCGTTGCTCAACTTCAGCATTCACATGCACGATGTCGAGTGTGTTCTTTTGCGGTGAGACCGCTATGCTACCATCGTGCAACTGGGTAATGAAATTAAGTCCAATCACATCTGGGTATTCGCCGCCAATATCGTGAATCTCTCCTGCCTGGTTAAGGTGGAAGAGTTCTCCTTCGCCGTTATTTATGACTAAGGCCGTGTACGTGCCGGAATCTCCGTAGATGATGTCCAATACCCGACCGTCCTGGTCAAGTCCTTCGGTTCGATAGTCGACGCCAGGGAGTGAAGATGTGCCTTGAATCAACAAAGCTCCGACGAGAATGAATACCAAAAATCCACCCATGGCGAGCCATTGATGTTCCGATTCTTCCTCAAGAAGACCACGCCACCCCTTCGCCATGATTGCAGGGTGTGAAAGGAGCACATGAAACCTTTTGTCGAAAAAGGAGTGTAGGAGTTCTTCCTCAAAATATGATTTCATGCCGCAACGGCCGAAGCGGAGAGATGATAAAGGGAACATTGGTCGCAGGAGTGCTTGGAGAGAGTATCATGGCACGTAAACCAGCATCTATGTATCGCCGCCTCAAAGGTCCTGCCTACACCCGACGTAAGTACATCGGCGGTGTGCCAAACAACAGAATCCAGTCATTCCATGCTGGAAACCGTGTTGCTGCGGAGACAGGAATGTTCCCTGTCGTCATGGAACTCCGTGCTGACAACAACTGTCAGATTCGTCACACGGCCCTTGAAGCAGCCCGTGTTATTTCCAATTCGACCATCCGTAAGATTGCGGGAACCCAAGGATACGCTCTCCGTGTCCACACCTTCCCACACCATGTTCTCCGTGAAAACAAGCAAGCAACTGGAGCAGGTGCAGACCGTGTTTCACAAGGTATGCGATGTGCTTTCGGAAAGAACGTCGGAACCGCTGCCCGTGTAAAGCGAGGCCAACGTGTCATTTCTCTGCAAGTAAATCCTGAGAACTACCTTACCGCTCGAGATGCACTTCGCAAGGCGAGCATGAAATTCCCAACACCTTGCACAGTCCGTCTGATCAAGGGACACGAGCACCTCAAGGGACTCGTTTGAAAACCATTGGGCCCAAGCCCAATGTCGAACAAACCTCGTTTGTTGAGGCTTATTGGGCGAGAGTTCCTTAAGTCCGAACCAAAAGCGAACACTACAGCAAATGGAGGTGAATGAATGAGAGTCGCAGTCCTCAAAGAAGACAATTGTCAACCGAAGAAGTGCAACGACGAGTGTCACGCCTTTTGTCCACCGGTTCGCAACGGTCAAGAATGTATAATTCTCGATGAGAAAACTGGAAAGCCTCACATTTCTGAAAGCCTCTGTATCGGGTGTGGTATCTGCATCAACAAATGCCCTCACGACGCCCTCATCATCGAGCAGCTCCCAAGTGAGTTGGAAACGGATATGATTCACCGATATTCGATGAATGGTTTTCGGTTGTTCCGACTTCCTACCCCTTCAAAAGAAAGTGTAGTCGGTATACTCGGGCCAAACGGAATGGGCAAGTCGACAGCAATCAATGCTCTTTCAGGACGAATGATTCCGAACCTTGGTGATTGGCTCAATAAGGATGCTGACTGGGATGACGTCATTGAATCACTTCCTCGAGGTGAATTACGTGACTTCTTCGTTGCCGTCAAAAACGGTGATGTTCGTGTTGCCCTCAAGCCCCAAAATGTTGACCGCCTTCCTAAGAAAATCAAGGGTACTGTGCGTGATTTACTCTCTCGTGTTGATGAACGAAACATGTTTGAACAATTAACACGTGATTTGGGAATCGACCATCTTCTTGAACGAACAGTTCAGCAACTGTCCGGTGGTGAATTACAACGAATGGCAATTTGTGCTACCCTTTTACGAGACGTCGACGTGTATTTCTTCGACGAACCTTCTTCGTATCTCGACATTCACGAGCGGATGCGAATTGTTCGAATTATCCAGAAACTTGCTGAAACAAAGAGAGTCATTGTCATCGAACACGACCTTGCAGTACTGGATGTTCTGGCAGATTTAGTACACATTGTCTACGGTAAGAAAGGGGCCTTCGGGATTTTCACTCCAGCAAGAACCACGCGGCAAGCGATCAACACCTATCTCGATGGTTTCCTTCCAGAACAAAACGTTCGAATTCGAGATAAACCCATCAAATTCCTTAACCACAGTGACCGAGTTTCCGAAATAGGTTCCGAAGTAGTTTCTTGGGGAGGGCTAACCAAAAAACTGGGAGATTTCCAATTAACAACTGGAGAAGGTGCAGTTCACCGCTCAGAAGTTGTTGGTGTCGTCGGGCCGAACGGTACTGGTAAATCAACCATGATCAAAGTCCTGGCTGGTGAACACGGTTACGATGAAGGATGGGTGACTGAAAACGCGACCATCTCGTACAAACCTCAACATATCGATGTCGATATGGACTGCAGTGTACAACTGTGGCTCGACAGTGAAATTGGTCCGAAATGGCGCGTAGGTGAGTACAACGTCAACGTTATTCGAGCATTAGGTGTTGACCAACTACTACCGAAGCGTGTCAAAAAATTGTCAGGTGGTGAACGCCAAGCGGTCTCGATTGCTATTTGTCTCGGTCGAGAAGCCGACCTGTACTTGCTCGATGAACCGTCTGCTCACCTGGATGCAAACGCACGAATGGAGGCTGCTAAAGCGATTCGTAGAACAATGGAAGCCAACGAGAAATCGGCGTTCGTAATTGACCACGATGTCTACTTCATTGACATTGTAAGTGATTCTTTACTTGTCTTTGAAGGTGAGGGTGGCGTTCACGGTAAAGCCGAAGGTCCGTTCAAGCTTCGTGAGGGAATGAATCGTTTCCTTGAGGGTGTTAACGTAACCTTCCGCCGTGACCACGATTCAAAACGCCCGCGTATCAACAAAATGGAAAGTCGGAAAGACAGAGAACAGCGTGGTATTGGCGATTACTATTCGTTCGACCATTGAGGGGTGAAGCAAATGCCTGTTGGAATTCCACCGCTCGGAGGACCATTAGGGCGTTCACGTTCTCGAATCTCAGCGAGTGGCCTCACTACTTTCCTGCGATGCAAACGCCAATGGTTCCTTGGTTCTAAAGTAGGCATTTCAGGGCCACTCCGGCCCTCACAAGTGATTGGAATCGTATTGGAAGATGCCTTGTGTGGACTCATGATGAGGCGTCCAAACGTTCGTATTGAATCCTTAGAGCAACTGAAATCATGGATTACTTCTCACATCCCTAATGCAGCGAAAGAAGCGCTTTTGGAAGGGAAGAAGTTGTGGGATGAAGGGCTATGGTACGCACCTGAAACCTCATGGGATGATGTCGAAATTGAATCGTTTGAATCACGCCTCCACTGCGGGCTTGAGTTGTTCATAGCGGAGGTAGAGTCTTGTTACGCTATGAACGGTGGCCCTCATTTAGAGGCTTTCCGTTCTGGAAATCAACCCTATAGCGTACCTTCTCCTGCATGGGGTGACGAACCTCGCTTCCCGGTTCCAGACAAGGTTCGGAATTATTCCCTGCGTACATGGTCCGACCCTGAACAATCCATGCAATGGTCGCATCCCGATTCACCAGTGACTTGGAATGAAGCTTGGGATATTGCTCGCCCATGGATGAAAGACCCTCGTGTGCATCAACCTCAACGCCTTTTTCATCCAGAGAGTTGGGCTGCTGGAGAATTGGATTTAGTCCTGCGGTGGGACGGCCGAATACGCTTAATTGACATCAAATCTGGCGACCCAAGTTCACGGTTTGCTGAATCACTCCAACATCAACTTCGATTCTATGCTTGGCTTTGGCATGAAACTCATGATGGACAATGCGTCGATGGGATGGAAGGATGGTATCTTAACGGCCCTCACAAAGTGATGTACGACGCTCCAGAAAAAGCCGATTATCCAATGATGAGCAAGGAGTTTCTGGAAATCAATACACAAATGCAAAACATGGGTTCAGGGCCAGCAACTCTCCCTGCTCTCCCTTCTGATGCTTGCGACGGCAGTTCTGCAGGATGCCACTGGTGCAGTTTATCTCGGAGCATTGAAGGGAAATGGTTCGGTGACGAACTCCTTTCAAATATTACTTCAGTTCGAGACATTGCGCTTACTCCACCAAGTGAATTGTTGTCCTCGATTCCAGAACGTGTCAGTGTTCAAGGAAAGTTCACTGGAGCTTGGGGTCCATTGCCGAACCACTTCGGCGAACCGGTACTGGGCGCTATGCTTGTTGCAGGAGGTGCACAGATCACCGTAGAGGAAAGTGAACCAGGGGCCTATCCATTGTTGCATGATGAACCAAACGGAGACATCGTCATTCTCGATGCTTTGCCGGGAGTTTGGAGGGGCTCTCCTCGACTGTACGTCGATTCAAGAACTCGTATTCTCCCGCTTGCAGAAGCACAGAAAGAGTTCTCTAACACCTCGAAGCAATTGTCTGAGCGTACCACTCGAATTGGATTGCTGCGTACCAGAGCAAATGTTGAAGGAATCATTTTGAGCGTGAGGAAACGTTCAGGTGTCCGACTGGATGCAAAGCCTTGGACGATGATGAATGTCCATCTTTGGGACGGGCATTCTGTCGTTGAAGTGGCATCTTTCGGTTCGAGTATTACCGGGCAAATGGAGTCGCTGCGTCCCGGTCAACGGTTGAAACTAATGGCTGCTGAAATTGGCTGGAGGGCTGGCTTACCACAATTGAGAATCGATTCAAGGAAAACTCGATTGCAAGTCAAGGATTAATATTTTTGAGAGTAGGGTTCAAGAACATTCGACAAAACACTCACTCCTATGCCCGTTCGACTCGCTCAGCCATCAGACGATTCCGTCGGCCCTTACAACCGTCTCTCCTCAAGCCAAGTCAACGCATATCGCTCATGCCCTCGGTTATGGTTCTACGAGAAAGTGCGTCGGTTCAAAATGCCACAGATTCCCGTTCTGTACGTTGGTAGGGCTGTTGAAGAGGTATTCTGCCGGATGCTCATGGAGTCTCCGGCTTTGTTGGTGGCTAAAGCTTCCCCTGACACCATTTCTGCAATACCTCTCGATGAAAAAGGCGTTCCGAGTCGGACCAGTGTTGATCCATGGCCTGCGGAACGCTTGCTGAGTTTACCGGTCAACCTGCTGCCTTCGTCGATGGAAGATTTGCGCTCATGGGCTATAGAACGGCTGAAAGCGCACCTTCAACCTGCTCTAAAATCCATGAAAGAAGAGTGGCAGAAGAACGAGCGTAAAGCTGGAGATTGGGATTCTGTGAATCCGGACTATTGTCTTGAAATGTGCATCAATGGGTTGGATATGCACCTCAAAGAAGTTCAGCGTTGTCTTGACGCCAATGGCGGCCCAATGCTGAAACAATGGCGACAAGGGAAACGCCCCGAATGGCCAGCTCCTGATGCCCGAAGATATTCTCTTTCGAATAATCACCCATTGGCCCAGGAAGGTGGAGTATCACTCATTGAGGCTTGGGAAATTTCTCGTCCCTGGTTTGTTGACCCAAATGCGGGTAAATTTGCCATGAATGCTGTTCATCCTGAACATTGGTTCCAAGGAGAATATGACCTTGTGTACCGATGGGATGGACGAATTACAATTGTCGACTTGAAAGCCAGCATTGGGCGTGGTGACCGGTCTGGAAACTATGTTGAACAATTACGAATGTATGCTATGTTGTGGTGGGTGACGCACGGAAAGAAGGAGGAAGTCGACGGTTTGGAAATTTGGTATCTCGGAGCCAACGCTATCAAAACGATTCAATGTCCGAGTACTCAAGAGATGGCAAAGATGGAATCTGAGTTGGAAGAACTTTGGCAACAACTTCGTCATACTACGCCTTCACTCGACGAATGCCCGCCAACACCTTCTCCGGTTCGTGGTTTCAAAGCCGGCGGGATTCCTACTGAGGCGCCCGACGAAGTGCGCTGTGACCGTTGTGATTGGGCTGAAGTTTGTCCAGGTGGCAAAGGTGACGATGACTTGCCCGAAGGCGGTGACATTCAGTTGCCAGGTACTTCTTCTCCAATCGACCTCGCGAAAATAGGTGTGCTTGACCCTCGGATTACTCTGGTGGCAGAAGTTTTCACTGTGATGGGTATGAAAGAGGCTCGTCGACCTCAAGTGACCGTCTCTCAAGGAAGTAAGTTTGCTAAAGTTGTCTTTTTGGTCGATTCACATGAGGACGGAACTTCATCATGGCCAACGGAACTTGCCAAAGGTGACATGGTACGTTTGGACAACGTTATTCCAACGGTGAATTGGAAAGGTGAAATCGAATTGAAAGTCGACCCGCACGCCTGTATGGTTCATGCTTCTTCAGATGAGGAAGCCTCTGACCTCATGGAATTTAGAGCGCGCTGGAACGTGACGGGGAAACTTGTGTACAAGTTCGAAAAGAGAGGTGTTGGACGCAATGGGAAAGAGTGGCATCGAAAGGGATTGATGCTTCTTGATGCAACTGGGGCGATGAAAGTTGAAGGATGGGCCAACGATTGGGGGCCTCAGTACGATCTTGCTGGAGTTGGAGATACGGTCGTTGTAGCCAACATCGGAATCGATGCTTGGGCAGTTGAAGTGAGAGGGAATGTCACTCGTAACTCCAAAATTCACATCACGAAACGGGTTGAAAGGGATTAACCACCAGAAGAAACAGTTGTAACCAGTAATTTCACTGATTGTGAGAGAACAGTTGCATGAGGGAGTATAGTGCCTTCAAAACTGACGAGAACCGTTGACGGCAGTATTCCCGCCTCTACCAACACTTGACGCACCGTCTTCTGTGAATCAGCAACGAGTTTGACGTCATGGTCACGACCATGCAGGTGAATCTCCATGAGACCGTGAGGTTGCATCATGCTTATGACGGTGGCGCTAGAGCGAGCATCACGGCCGAGATCGCATAGCCCGGTATTGCGGTGGATTCGAAATCCACTGTCCTTGTGACGCGGGAGTTCAAATCTCTCTCTCGGCGCCTGACTCCAATCCAAGGCTTTTTTATCAATTGACTTTATCATCAACCGATTGACATGGACCCTACACCTGCGTCTGGCCCAAATGTCAAAGACAGCGTTGTCTCTGGAGATTTGCATACCGGCAATGTCATTCACAATCATTACCACATGCCTCAGCAGCCACCGGCGACACCACAGCAGCCAACAGTCCCTCCTAGGGCTGCAAATCCAAACCCTTCTCTCCATCATCAGCAACCTCAGTATCAGCAGCAACAAGCTGCGCCACAAACCCCCTTCACGAACTTTTACCAGCAACACGGTTCACGGTATCTCCAAAACCCTTCACAGAAGGATGTTCTGGTCACGTACTTGTTGTGGTTTTTCCTCGGCCCATTGGGCGGTCATAGGTTTTATCTCAACCAAATTGGAATGGGGGTTTTCTACTTCTTGACGTTCGGTGGTTGTGGATTGTTGTGGCTTATTGACATCGCTCTGATTCCCGATTTGGTCAACCGTGCAAATCGAGTTCATATTCGGAATTAGTTTTCACATGTAGAAGGCATCAGGCGATTCAGTCAAATCGCTGACCATATCAGGTACGCTTCCGGGTGCAAGTGCTGCCAACTTGTCGGTAAGTTTTGACTGAACATCATTCGGCAATGCAATTCCAAGGTCAAACCAAGCGTCAAGAGATTCCAGCAATCTTTGCGAGGCAAAAGCATCTCCACTCGAACCAACTGTAGTGGCGATGGCGCATGCTGAATGAATAGCGTACAACGGCCCGATTGAAGCGATCAAGGCCGCCAGACCAATTGCTCCGGATTTCGGCTCATCTCTTCGGACATCGACTCCAAGCGATTCTAAATCGATACGATGAGATGCGTTTGAGGCAACGATGAACGTTTCTTTCCGCGACGGTGAATCCATGAGTCCAGCAAGAACATACAGCGCTGTAACGCCCTGCGATGAAAGCCATTCAAGAACTTCATGGGCCATTGAGCCTTGATGTTCAGGTTCGAGTGGTTGTGAGGTGCCTGTTAGGGTCAAAACCCGTTTCCCAGTGACCGATTCTATAGCGGAGAGGGTGAGGTGTGGGGGTGCGAGTAAGCCATCTTCGTCGAGTGTAGCCAAAGGCGGGAGTGAGGTGTGGTGGAGTCGCGCAATTTCTTGTTGCACATGGCAAGAATTGATGCCTTCAATGGCTACTTTTCCAACGTTGCCTACCCCAGGGAGTGCAAAGAGAAGGATTTCGTGTTCACCAATTTTGTTGTTGGAGCTCCGCCATTCGATATTTAATCCCATATACTGCGTATCGTCTTCCGCCGCGCTATAATGTTTGACATCGAAAGCGTGCAAAAAGAATCAATTTTGATGTGGATTTGAACCGGCATCATTCTTCTTCTGAAGCAAGATGTGATGCTTTCATTTCGTCGAGTGAAGGCAAGGTTGCAAGATTAGCAGACCATTCTGAGGATTCGACATTGTACATCTTTCTGCGAATCGAAGCACGGTGATCTTCTGGTGACCATTTGAGAGGTGCTGCGGCTTGTGCTTTTGAGCCGCAAGAAGGGCAAGTTGTTGCCAAAGTCCATGCTCCACACTCGAGACATTGTTGCAACAGTTGTCGTGCCATGGTATCACCTGCATCGACATTGCTTATGACTCAAACGCTTCATTCTCGCAAAGCAGTGGCTTCTCCACCCGCTGCAATAACATGCTCAAGGGTTGTTTTCGTAGCATTCTCCCAAATACTTTCAGCGGTTTTGAAATCAGGTGCTTTCAGTTCAATTCTGTATTCTGGTGCGCCGTTGTAGTGGCATGAAACTTCAATTTCTTCTTCGGCCGAAGAAAGCGATTCAGCTGCGAGGAGAGCCTTTTGAATAACTTCAACACCATTGATGTCGTTGATGCTTAGCGTGAGTATGCCTCGAATTTCAACGAAGGCAGGAATGATGTTCTCAATGGCCATCTCAATGAATTCTTTCAACCAATCGCCTTCAAACCCAGCGTCGGTAAGTGCGCCTTCATTCATTGCGGCTTCTTCAAAAGCGGTGTACAATCCCCCAAAGGCGTCAGTGAGTTCTTCTCCAGATGATTTGATCTCGGATTCATCCCAGCCAACCTTTTCACCAAGTACTTTGAGAAGTTGGTGCGCTCTCTGTTCATTTTTCCATTCTTGGAGGCGTTCTCGGCGTCGTTCTTCTGAAACAGATTTGAGCGAGAGTTCAAGTGAAGTTCCATCTTTACGCGTTCGCATTACCTTACAGATAAGCCGTTGACCTTCACGAACAAAGACTCGGATGTTTTTGACCCAACCGCTTGCAATTTCACCAATAAAGATGAATCCCTCAACACCTTCGAACTCATCAAGTTTAACGTAGCAACCGTTTTGCTTTACGGTCGTCACCGTTACGACAACAAGTTCGCCTTCTTTTGGCGTATTGGTGATTTCGGACATCGGAGGCTTCGCCTCCTCATTCAAGTGCTTCCACAACAGTGCAGCCAATCAAGTCAGCCTTACCGCCAGAGGGGCTGGTAAGGGTAGCACCACAAACTCCGCAAGAAATGACAGAGGTTGCCCGAGAATAAATTGTGGTTTCGTTACCGCAATCTTTGCAGGATACTTTAAGGAAATTTTGTGCCATGTCGTTCAACTCACTTGTCAATTAATTCGAATTTCTTGGCACGCTGGCACGGCGCATAGTGAGCCTTGCCAGTTTCTGTGCAACGGTAGAGAATGTTCACTCGCTTGGTAGGCTTTTCACGACCTTCTGGCTTTGGACGTGGGAAACCACGGTAACCGGCCATAACGCGTCGGAAACGGCGCTGTCCCCATCGGAGTTCAGAAGCGCGTCTTTTCTTGACACGCTCGATGGTGTGCATAGTATGCTTACCAGCCGATGGGCTGTAACGCTTGACTTGTCGTGGCATTTTCACCATAAGAGCACCTTGAGCATTCGGCCCACAAGAGTCGGGTATTTAGGAGTGCCGCAATCGTTGGTAAGTAAAAATCGAGCGACTGAGGTGAAAATAAGGGGATAGATAATGAACATTCATACTGTGAGAGGTAGTATGGACGAGATGCTTCAGGCCTTACTGTTGTTTTGGCTTCCCGTCGCTGTGGTGCCTTTTGGGGTGTGGATTTTACTTTCCTCTGCCAACGACCAACGCAAATCTTTCGGTCGAATTCTTTCGTTCCTTGGCCTCGTGATGGTGTGCGTTAGTCCGTGGACCGTCCCCTCATCTCCATCAACCGCCGCAGGTCATTTACTCGGCGCCATTATTGGGCCGTCTGTGCTGATTATCCTCGGGATATACTTGATTTCCTTTTCTGGCAATGTACCTGTTGGACGTTTGCCACGAAGCGACAGAAGGCTTGGTATCATTCTGTCTTCTGTTGGGTTTGCCTGGTTTGCAGGGATGCATTGGTGGATCCTTACACCCCAAATCGCAAGCGGAGAAATCAACGTATACTGGTATGTTTTTTGGCCAATCTTCCTCCTCCTTACTACTTGTTTATCCTCGCTAGCAGCCATTGCTTTGCTCACAATTGGTGATGAGAGAAAGAACGAATCAAACTACATGTTCTTGCTTTCTGGCCTTGGGTTCATCATGCTCTTACTCGGATTGAATGTTGACGGGCCATTGATGACAACCGATGATTTTAGAGAGCATTTGTGGCTTGCAGTCGCTGACCTTGCAGGTCTTGCAGTTGGAAGTATGCTCTCAATACTTATCTTTGCTCTTGTCATCTTCATCTACGAAAAAACGCTTCCTCCACCGACAACGATCGAAGCACCAAGCGTTACTGAACTCAAACAGGTTGCCAATGTCATTGCTTCACACATTGGGGGGAATGAAGAATGATTGGCTCACGTCTCGCCGTAACATGGCGAATGATGGCACTTGCGTTTGTTCTTCCATTGCTCCTCATACTGGCCATCGAGATTACCCTTTCATCGGGGATTCAGAGTTTTGACCGTGATGTAACCTTTACTCGATTTGCGAATGCAACCTTAACGGCTTACACTCTGTGTTCAATAGCTCTGCTTGGCAACCTTTTCTTCTACGGCGAATCAAGAAATAGACCCTTGGCTCCTTTGGTTGGAATGCTCTGTGCTTCGTTGTTGGGCGTTGCTGCAACATTGTTTTTCATTAACCAGGGTCCAATGCTGCTCGAAAACAATGGCTCTGTACAGGCCCAAGCCATTTACAACATCGTTCACACACTCGTTTCTGCGGGAGCGGTCTTACTCGCATTCTGCGTCTCCCTTGGAGCCACATTTTCGGTGATTACTTCGCAAAAACGCCGTATTAATTTCACTTTAGAAGAAGAGTGATGGCGTATCAAACGGGGGTTCCTCCGCCGTCGATTTCATAAGGGGGAGGTCGGTGGAGCGATTATACGGTGTTTCTATGTCGAAAGGTACTCCATCCATGGGTAAGCGTCAGAAGACAACTCACATTCGCTGCCGCCGCTGTGGCCGTAATGCATATCACAAGCAAAAGTCGGTCTGCGCATCGTGCGGATACGGGGAGACTGCTCGCATGCGCAAGTTCAGTTGGTCCAAGAAGGCACACCGTCCTAAGGCTTGATTCTGGTGATGACTTGAGCCGGAATGGCTACAAAGCGCCAAGCACTCGATACATTTGAGGCAGTACAATGTGTGGAATCATTGGAATCGTGGGACGTGAAAATGTCCATGTCAACCAACTCATTTATGACGGTCTCACCGTCCTTCAACATCGAGGTCAAGATGCTGCTGGAATCATGACCGATTTCAATGGGCAATTCCGCTTGAGGAAATCAAACGGCTTGGTTTCCGACATCTTCTATACGCGCCACATGCGTCGATTGCAAGGCCATGTCGGAATTGGTCATGTCCGTTACCCTACTGCAGGTTCTTCTTCACGTTCAGAGGCTCAACCCTTCTATGTCAATTCTCCTTATGGCTTGGGCCTTGCTCATAACGGTAATCTCACCAATGCTGCTGAACTTCAAATCCAATTGACCGATCAACATCACCGACACATGAACACCACCAGTGATTCCGAGTTACTGCTCAATATGTTGGCTGTTGAACTGGATTCCAACGGCTCAAGCCTTTCGATTGAGGGTGCTCCCCACTTGGATGTTGAAACCGTTTTTAGTGCGGTGTCCAATGTCCACCAACGGGTTGAAGGAAGTTATGCTTGTGTTTCGATTATATCTGGATATGGCCTTCTTGCTTTTAGAGATCCATACGGTATCCGGCCGTTGATTTTCGGCACTCGTGAAGTTGATGGACGCTCAGAATGGATTGTCGCCAGTGAATCGGTTGCAATTACCGCACTCGGATTTGATATAGTACGAGATGTTGAGCCTGGTGAAGCAATTTTCATTTCCAATTCGGGCCACTTGTTCCATCGGCAATGCGCCGAAAAAGTCGAAGCATCTCCATGTATTTTTGAGCACGTCTATTTCGCACGACCTGATTCAGTGATTGACGGTATTTCGGTCTACCATGCACGTCTTAACCAAGGAGATGTGTTGGCAAAACGTATCCTTGAGCAATGGCCAGACCACGATATCGATGCGGTCATTCCTGTGCCAGACTCGGGCCGGATTGCAGCATTGCAGATGGCGAAAGCTCTTGACGTGCCGTACCGAGAAGGCTTTGTCAAGAACCGTTATGTTGGCCGGACTTTTATCATGCCAGGGCAAGCCCTTCGTGAGAAATCCGTCCGTCGGAAACTGAATGCTATCGAGCATGAGTTCTCAGGCAAGAACATCCTTTTGGTTGATGATTCCATCGTTCGGGGTACAACCAGTGCTCAGATCATCGAAATGGCTCGTGATGTTGGCGCTTCAAAAGTTTACTTTGCTTCAGCTGCACCTCCTGTTCGCTATCCAAATGTGTATGGGATTGACATGCCTGCAATCAATGAGTTCATTGCCGACGGAAAATCCATCGATGAAATCAATGCCATCATTGGAAGCGACCGTCTCTTCTATCAATCTCTGGAAGACCTCATCGAGGCGACATCCATCGGAAGCAACCCACCCTCTCGTTTTGATACCAGTTGTTTCAACGGTGAATACGTCACTGGAGGGATTGACCAAGCCTATCTTGATGCACTCAATGCATCTCGTAACGACACTGCAAAAGTAGAATCCAACGAGGACGACGAAATCGTAGACATGCACAACGACACCGAAGATTGAGGCCTGTACATGGCTCAACAATCGTGGATTTTACGTTTTGGAGAACTTGGATTAAAGTCGAAAGTGGTTCGGCGTTCGTTCCAGCGTGCGCTGCGTAAAAATCTGGTTCAACTTTCAAAAAATACTTCGGTTCCAATTCTACGTTCTCGCTTGAGGGATTTTGATGTCGTCTATTCCGAAGCACCCACTGAAGCCGTTGAAGATTTGATTTGCCATGGCCTCGGTATTGTGGCTTTTGAACGCATTGTTGAACTTTCAGAAGATCTCGACCCGAATGTGGTCGCTAAGCAGGTTCTTGAACGCCATTCTCGAGTGGGCGAGCCACGGACATTTGGAGTCCGAATCAAGCGGTTGGGGAAAAAAGAGGAATGGGATTCTCAATCGTATGCCCGTGCACTCGGTTCAATCTTGATTGAAATGGACCCATCCTTGTCTGTTGACCTCTCTCATCCGGACTGGTGGGTCAAAATTATTCTTGAACCGGGCAAGGTGTCCTCCATCGAAAAACGAACTTTGGGTCCAGGAGGGTTACCAACAGGAGTACAAGGTGATGTTCTTGCCCAACTTAGGACTCGGGATGATGTGCTTGGTTGTTTTTTAATTATGCGAAGAGGTTCAAGAATTATTCCCGTTCTCGAATCAAAGGAAGAGCATATCGCTGTGTTGAAAAAATGGGACCCATTCATTGGTGTTCGAAGTCGAACTCGGGACGATAAAAACCGTACATTTCAACGGCCTGCATGGGGTACAGTAGGCTTGAGTATCCAACAAGCTCAGCCTTTTATTGAACGAAGAGAAGAAGCCATCAAAACGACACCTTTGTGCACGTTAGAGCCTTTATGCGGTTGGACTGAAGGGGAAAAATTGGCTCTCTGGAAACATTTGGAATCGCCAAGCCTCTTCCGGCCACATCCTGACACGACGACTTGGTTCCAGTGAACCTCCCAACAAAGGGATGAGGTTAATTGAGGCCGCTGCCTCATCGCATCATGCTCAGAAGTCGTCCGGTTCAAATTGCGTTCCAACCGGAAGCCAAAGTCACTGCGCTTGTTCTTTCTCTGAACGGACAGGTTGTGGCTTGGTCAGAAGGAGATGGTCAAGTTTTCATCGCTCAACAAGAGCACTCCAAATTTACGGTGAGCGGTTCTTGGAAAGCCGCATCGCTGGTACGTGGCATCGCGGTGCGAGGTAATTCTGTGTACGTCTTAGATGACGCACATGGAGTCTCATGTCTTGATTTCACAGGAAAGGTCGAATGGCAACTGGAAGTCGGTGCAGGCGGATTCGATCTTCAACAGACTCCTTTTGGTTTGGCAGTAGTCGATGGTTTAGGCAGGTTGTTTCTAGTTCGATACGACGGTTCGGAGTATCCCCTACAGGGTACTTACGAAGATATTTTACACATGCAAAGCGTTGGAGATTATCTCGTATTAGCGTATGAAAACGGCAAAGTCCAAGCTCTTTTGAACGGAGCTTTAGCGTGGAGCCGCCCTATGAGGGGTGAGAAAGGTGAGTCAATCACCTGCATCGGAAGCGATTCAAACCACAATATTGTCATTGGCCGAGAAGGCTATGCATTGGTGGCTGGTGATGAAGAAGTTCTTGAAATTGAAATATGGGATGTCGTTCACCAAAAATTGCGACATCGGTACGATGTAAAGAGTCGTCTTGTTCAAGCGATTCCCGGTGATGATGGATTACTGTGTGGCTTTGATGACGGGAAAGTAGTTTACTCGACGGCCAATGCATCCGAACTGATTCATGAAGTTCGTTTGGAGTGTAAGTATCCAATTCGAAACCTTGTCTCCCGCAATGGATGCGTCCTGGCCTCAGCGTGGTTCTATATTTTTGGCCGGGATAAAGACGGTGCAGAATGGAAAATTGAGCACCAAGGTATGCCGAATTTCCTTGAATTGAGCAGCGACGGGACCATCTGTTTATTTGCAGGAGAGGACCAAAATGATTGGACCGAAGAAGAACCAATTGGCCAATTCTCTCTTTCCGACCCGTTGCTTGAAACGGATGCATCAGAACTCACTTTATGGTTTGAAAAAACCGATGAAGCGTTACCACTTTCCGCTGAAGAAATCTATAGAGAAGATGATGAAATGAATGAATTCTTTACCGCTGATGAACTGGCATCCATACAAAATGCAAATGCTTCTGACGAGGGGCTTGACGCTTTGCAGGCTGCGCTTGGAGATCTACAAGGTGAAACTGTACAGGTCACTCCAGACGGTGCATTAGACATCGATACTGAACAGTTGCTTTCTCAATTGGATGATGCGATTACCAACATGGCCCTCTTACCTGAGGAAGGACTGTTGGATGAGTTGAACACTGGAATCCGAGAGGTTATAGTTCCACAAGCTGTTTCGGGTGACGACCAACAACACGTTGCGGATGCAGACGGAAAAGCCATTATTACTCTTGATGGGACGCATTCCCACGACCCTCAGGGTCGCATTCAAACGTGGTCTTGGATTGACTCAACTGGCAAAGAGATTGCTTCTTCGAGCAAGGTCAAAGTTCGCCTGGGTAGTGGGAATTACAGGTTTGAATTACGGGTGTGTGACCGAGATGGACAATGGTCCAGTGATTCGTTGCAAGTTGTAATTGACTGAGGCTTAGTCTCTTGAAGGAGAAACGGTTCGAAGTGTCATGGCCGTCAAGGAACCGTGGGTGGAATACTTTTTCGTTGGTATTCTCCAAATGCGCTGCTCAGTCGTAACCGATGTCGCTACAGGCGATACAGTCATCATCGACGGAGGTGCTGAACCGGAACGAATCATCGATTGGGTACACTCTTTTTCCGGTCAAGGCCCAGATTGGACAAATGGGCCGCGTTCGGCAGAGGAGATGCAAAAGGCGAGCATACCAAACCGGACGGTCGTCGCTCTTCTCAATACACATGCCCATTTCGACCACAGTGGGCACATTCCTGATCTAAAAAAGGCATACGATGTGGATTGGTATCTTCACCCCGATGACACTTATTTGCAGACATTAGCCCAAAGTTCGGCCCTACGCTATGGTTTTGAAGTTCCAGAACCTGCTGTGGCTGATGTCTCTCTTCAGGCCGGAGAGAAACTGACAGTTGGTTCACTTGAATTTGATGTTCATCATACTCCCGGTCATACCCTTGGAGGATGTTGCTTGCGACTTATGGTTGAGGGTGGGCCTGACCACTTGTTCGTTGGCGACACCCTTTTTGCAGGTTCAGTTGGCCGAACAGATTTACCAGATACCGGTGGAGACTTCACTGTTCTCGCTCATTCGATTCATACCGAGTTGTGGCCACTTGCCCCAGAGACCATCGTCTATCCAGGTCACGGGCCGCTCACAACGATTGGTCATGAAAAAGAAACGAATCCGTTCGTTGGAGACCAAGCAGGTTCCGGAGTGTACACAATCGGAAAGTATTCTTAATCACGCCATCATTGTCGAAAGCGTCGATTGAAGCACGGGGAGCGCTTCTTCCCAAGTTGCCACAATGCCGTAGTCTGCATGCTGGAAAATTGGTGCGTCCGCATCTTTGTTGATGGCAACGATGTACTTTGAGGAGCGCATGCCAGCAAGGTGTTGAATGGCACCCGAGATGCCGACGGCGATGTACAAGTTCGGATTTACGGTCTTCCCAGTTTGTCCGACTTGCATGGAGTGCGGAATAGATTCCCAAGTATCAACTGCTGCACGAGAAGCACCAACTGCAGCACCAAGAGTGTCTGCAATTGCTTCAAGATGAACAAAGTTGTCAGGGGAGCCCATGCCTCGGCCGCCTGAAATGATGATGTTCGCTTCAGCGACGTCCAGTCGACTCGATGCACGAGCCATGAATTCTTGAACTGCTGTTGCCATATCACCTGTTGTGTCGACAACCGAGATTTCGGTTGAGCCATTGTCGGAGGCAGCATCGAACACATTTGGACGTACGGTGACGACTGCATCTCCGCTAAGGGCGACGGTTTGCATAGCCTTGCCGGAATAGATCGGAGATGTGAGGTTATTACCTTGGATTTGAACGACATCTTGAACGACTGAGATACCTCTTCGTGCTGCGAGTCGAGCGGCGAGGTCCTTCGATTGCGGTGATGCAGATGCAACAAGTACGCCCGAAGGTGCTACGGCGTCGAGGGCAGCAGCCCATCCAGCAGCGTCGTAGTTTTCGAAGACCGCAGATTTTGCAGCGATGATACGGGATGCTCCTGCGAATCCGGATGCTCCGTCAGCAGTTGCGGCATCCGTGCAAGGGACGATGACGACGGGTTGTGAGCCGAGCGCTTGCGCAGCGGTGATTAATTCTGCAGTTGTCGAGTGAACTGCTCCTTTTACGATTTCAGCGATTACTATAGTTTCAGACATTTTTATTCACCTCAGATTACATTTGCTTCATCACGAAGCAGTTGTGCCACTTCTGCAGCAGCAGCGCCACCCTCATACGACTTGCCAGCAGGTTTTGCTGGAGGCATACTGTGGGAGACAACAGAAACAGTTGATGCAGGAGCATCGACGGTTTTGACCTCGACTTTTGCTCGCTTTGCTTGCATAATTCCTTTGACGTTCGGCTTACGAACCTTGATGTCACCCTTGTCGCAAGATACGACAGCTGGTAGTGGAACGTTGTAACGGGCGTTACCGCCTGCAGATGGAGTAATGACCGAGAGTTGGTCTCCGAAGGCGACACTGGTACTGTTGGACACCGATGCCCATCCGAGGCGTTCAGCGAGACCTGGACCAGTCGAGCCTGCGCCAGTGTCAGCGGCGGATTTACCACAATAGACGACTGTGGCATCCATACTCTTGACTACAGAAGCAAGAACGGATTGAAGAGCATTCGAATCCAGTGATTCAGAAGAATCGATTCGTACAATGTGGTCTACACCAATTGCTTTGGCGTCTTTGAGAACTTTGTCTGCACCAGCATCACCTACGGTTACCGCAGTGACTTCCCCGCCGTTGGCTTCGCGGTGCTGAAGTGCGGTTTCGACGGCGAATTCGTCGTATGGGCTCATCACTTTCTTGACAGCTGAAAGGTCCACGCGGTCGCCTGAAAGAACGATGCGGGCATTTGTGTCGGGCACTTGTTTGACGAGGACGATGATGTTGGACATAGCATTCAGACTCCTTGGATGATTTCTCGACTCCAAAGAGATTCTTGAACGTTTGCACCTTTTTTCGTGAGGCTTAGACGCAGCAGGGCGTTTTTTTTTTGAAAGGAACACAAACGGTTATTCTCTCGCAAAAAGTGATATCGCCACAATGTTTCTTAACCGTCGCATTTCCCGTGAATATTCCATGAAGAGAAGATTTCCTACTGAACCGAGTGAAGATGAACAAAAAACATTGGCCTCATGGAGGTTGTTGTTTGAAAGTCCGAAATATGTAGCCGACCTCAACGCTTCACCAGGAAAGGATGAACCCGTTTTCGGTTTTGAAATTGAATGGAGTGATCTCAAAGAGTTTGGAGACTTACAGACGGAACTTACCGAAAGTATGGAACACACATTAGCCTGCGGAAATCAGGTTCTCAAGGAACAATATTCGGATCGAATTATGTCAACTCGACCGGTAATTCGTATCGTTAACCTTCCTCCAAGTCGATACTATGAGATGAGTGAATTACGCATGCGTGACCGTAACAGGCTCCTTGCCTTTGATGCAATTGTGGTTCGAACCAGCCCAGCAATCGGATGGTTGAAAATCAGCACGCATCGCTGCAACGATTGCGGTTTGAAGTGGCGAATAAACGAACGCCTCGCTCGCCCACGAGAGAAGGTCAAGTACTGTTCGGATTGCCTGGACTCCATTGTCAAAGACCAGTCCTCAAAGAAACCGAAATCCTACTACAAAGACCCAACTGATGTCTCGATGGTGGCTGAAGAAAACTTTTACGAAGATGTCCAATACCTCGAAGTTATATCCCCACTGATGACTAAGAACGGTATGGCGATTAACCAAGAATGCTTCCAAGTGGTCGTGTTCGACGAGTACGTCGGTCAATTCTCCCGTGGGGACCATCTCACCATCAACGCTATGGTGGCCGTTGACCCGTTGGTCAATCGTGATTTCATACGTGACACTCGACGTATGATTTATCTCAAAGCACACAGTGTTGAAGAAGGTCTTTCGAATGCAACTAAGGAATCGGTTGACGATTCGGTAATCGATTCACTTCCGGCGAATTGAAGCCACCGCTTCAAGCGTTTCGGGATTCTTCTCGAAGTGCTCATGTACACTTTGTAAGCCCTTACTTACACCGTCTGCTACGCCAAGTTTTGCATCCAATGGGTGAAGAGTTCCATCTGCAACTGCAGCTTTGAACGATGCTAAGTCTGTCCAAGTGGATGGTTCTCCGAACTTTGGGTTCGGTGTGACGATAATTTCGCCCCATTCCGGAATCACAACATGTTCAGCAAGTTCGTAAACCGGTGAATGCGGGTCAACAGGGTCAAGATATGCATGCTTTTGCATTTTCTTTCTGAGTGCTTTGGCAGCATCGTGGAGTAAAATAGCACCCGAGGGGTCGGATTTACTCATTTTGTGATCAAAACTCTCCATTCGAACTCCAGTCGCTTTGAGCGATGACAGAATCGGTGTGTGCAAACAGGTAGGTTTCTTCCAATTCCATCGTGTTGCCACATCACGCATGAACATGTGTGCCTTGCGCTGGTCCATTCCGCCAAGGGCGACATCAATGTTCATCTCAAAGATGTCACTTGCTTGCATGGCTGGATAGAAGAATTTTGACAGGTCATGGTCGGAAGATGCTTCATCCCGACCCATAATTGTGAATGTTTTACGCACTTTGGGCAAAGTAGCGCCTTTGGAGCAACGTAGAACACGAGCCCAATAATCGCCGGAATTCATGATTTGGGAAGCCCATACGAAGCGCAGTTGACCTGGACCTTCACCTTCTTCGGGATGTCCGAGGAGAGCTCTAAAGGTTTCTTCCATGTAGGTAGCGGTCGTTTGGATGTCATTCATATCGCCGTTGTATTTGTCGTTGACCCATGCGTGCCAATCGGCCAAGAAGATCAGGACGTTTGCCTTTGCATCCAACATACGACGCAGTTGAAGAGAGAGAACTTTCCATCCAATATGTGCCTTGCCAGAGGGTTCAAAACCAACATAGCACCGTATCACACCGTCTCCTGCCATGCTGGTGTTGTCTGCTAAGCAGGTCACTAAATGGTCGATTCCAACAGTTTCGTCAACTTGGCCGACCATCAACGAAAGTCGACGTTGTTGTTCATCATTGAGTTCAAGGATTCGAGGGTTGTCTTCGAGGTAGGGTTCGAGTATTGTGTCGACGCCCATACTACCACTCTGCTCTCTCAAATCAAGTCGTTGAGTTTCTTAACTTTGCCTTCCGACGGTGGGTTTCCTGAATCGATCATTTCCTGTAATTCAGCAATCATTGTGTTTGCCTTGTCGATTGTTTCTTGGTCTATTGAAGTGCTCATATGCATCATCTTGTGAGCCATTTTGATGGCCGATTTCGCTTTCGAGAATTTCTTTGCGTTTTCCTTCGCTTTGTCTCCACGTTGCTTTGGAGAATATCCAGTTGCTTCATCGAGGAACGAAGACCATCTTTTGCGTGATTCCATTGCTTGTTCACGGCCACCGTCCGCAGAGAGGAAGGTATTGAGGTCGTCGCCTTTCATTTGCCTGACATCCATGACTAATTTCCCATCGGTGCCAAAGTGCCCAGTTATACCGGTTAGAATGGCAAATGAGCCCGTAAAAACGCCATCTGCATCCACTTGAATATCATCAAAATAGTTGGTTGCTATGCGCGCAAGACCTGCATTTCCACCAATTGTTTTCTCTAAACCACGCTTAACTGCGAATCGCTCCATACCTTGGCGAAGAGCCTCTTTGCCATAAGGCTCACCGTTGGAGAGAATGATAATTCCCTCTTCCCGTATAGGAGGGGTTTTTTGATAGTTCACAATCGGCAAATCATGCGGGGACACTTTTTCTTTGGTTTCGTTCTCATGATTCTCTTGTTACCGTCGGTACCTGCTGAACCAGAATCGGCTATCGAACTCGAACTGGTCGACACTTTGGAGGATTTTGATATCGGTATCAATGCTGGTAAAGTTTCGCCGGACCGTCTCTCGGTTTTGCTGATCGGTAAAGACGGATATGCTCACCTCGTTTCTGCAATTCATCCCGAAGACCGCTCGCAAGATATTCAACTGAGCACCAATAGAAACGCTGATTTGCAAGACTTAGCATGGCACCCTGGTGGTAAGACCGCTCTTCTAACGGGGGATTTGGGAATGGCTCTCCGCTATACTGTTGAGACGCACGGTATTTCGACAGTAAATGGTTCAGGAGCTCTTCTTGGACTCAACATGACGGCCGTTGAATGGAGGGCTGCTGGTGACTTCGCATACTTTGGGGCTGCAGATGGTAGTTTGTGGAAGTTTTCAGAGGGCTCTGGAATGGAGAAACTGTCGGATACTCAGAATTCGCCAATCAGTGATATTTCGTGTCACAGAAATCAAAACATCTGCGTGGTCTCCACATTAAACGATGGGATGGCCGTTATCTCCACATTTGATCAAGTCACTTTCCTAACCGGTACAGCTGGAGAAACTTGGATTGGTGTTGACTGTGCTGACCCGACACTGAATGAATGCGTCGGATTTGCCAGCGGCAAGAAAACACAAGCGATTCGCCTCGACATGAACGACCCAAGTCAATCAACGACTCGTTCAATTGGTGAACTCAGTTCCCTTACCGGCGACTTCACTGGGGTATCACGCGGGCATGACGGAACGACTCTTGTTCACATGGCCCCCTTTTCGACCATCCGTCAACAACCTCTCGTGACTGAAGCATTCGTGCAAATTTTATCTGAAGATGCGGTCGCTTGGGATGCGGTTGTTTCCGGGCGTTCAATTGAGTTCGTGTGGGAGACTGGACACCAGGATGGTTTCATTATCACATCGTTTGGCAACATTATTTCGTTTCAATCTCTTAACGATGTAGAGAAGATGGATATGGTTTCAATCGCCGTGGTTATTGCGGTGACAATATCGGTACCGGGTGTTATTTTGGGACTGATCTACATGAACAGCCCTTTCCTTCAAAGAAAGTACCTTCAGATGAGAGGTTTGAAGAAGAAATGAGGTCTTTCCTCTGATGTCCAGAGGGTTAGGTTCTTGAAGCCCCGAGTGAACCCCAAGTTGAGAGGACAGTATGGAGCCATACGAAGGAGTCGACTTCTACGACATTGAAAGCCTACTAACAGAAGAAGAAATAATGATCCGTGATATGGTTCGTGATTGGGTTGATGAAGAAGTTCTTCCCAAAATTGAACACGCATGCGCTGAAGGAATCTTCCTTGACGAATGGCGAGTCGCTCTAGGTGAAATGGGTGTTCTAGGAGCTCCTTTGAAAGGCTACGGCTGCCCTGGTCTATCCTACGTTGCATACGGGCTCATCTGTCAAGAACTCGAACGAGGCGATTCTGGTCTTCGTTCTTTTGCCTCTGTTCAAGGATCACTTGCTATGTACCCCATCTGGGACTTTGGGTCTGAAGAACAGAAAAATTACTACCTGCCAAAGATGACATCCGGTGAATGGATTGGATGCTTCGGTCTTACGGAACCAGATTACGGTTCAAATCCTGGTGATATGATTACGAAAGCTGAAGATATGGGCGATCATTATTTACTCAATGGCGCCAAGATGTGGATTACCAATGGAACAATCGCAGATGTGGCAGTGGTTTGGGCTAAACTGGATGGCGTCATCCGTGGTTTCATTGTTGAGAAAGACGACGAAGGCTTTTCTGCCCCAGAAATGAAGGGCAAGCATTCCTTGAAAGCCTCTGTCACCAGCGAACTTGTTTTTCAAGATTGTAAGATTCCTAAAGACCGTATGCTTCCGGATGTCAAAGGACTACGTGGTCCATTTTCCTGTTTGAACAATGCTCGGTTTGGTATTTCATGGGGTGCCTTGGGCGCAGCAATGTCGTGTTTCCACAGTGCGAAAACGTATGCTCTTTCCCGAATCCAGTTCGACCATCCGATCGCTTCCTACCAGCTTGTTCAAAACAAATTGGCATGGATGCTGCGAGAAATTACCAAAGGACAGCTTCTTGCTTACCACCTCGGTCGTAAGAAGGACGAAGGAACTTGGTTCAACGAACAGATTTCTCTTGCGAAGATGAACAATGTAGACATCGCTCTCGAAATTGCTCGTGTTGCCCGTGACATTCACGGTGCAAATGGAATATTGGACGAATATCCAGTTATGCGGCACATGGCAAATTTGGAGTCTGTCAAAACTTACGAAGGTACTCATGACATTCACAACCTCATTCTCGGCCGATATATCACCGGGATTCAAGCGTTCACTCGAACCGTTTGATAGCAGTATTTGAGTGCTGATTCTGTCAAATCACCTCATACAGGGCTTTATATGCACTTATTCGAAATTCAATTTAAGAGTTGATTGAATGAACCTTAGTTTGAATGATAGGTTGGTACGAATTGTTTCAGGACTGGGCATGGTCGCTTTTGACTACGCTGCAGATGTGAACTGGGACGTCGTGCTGCTGGTAATCGGTTGCTGGGGCGTCCTAACTTCAGCATTCGGTTTTTGTCCATTTTACAGACTCGTTGGGCATTCGACATGTCCGATCTAATCAGACTGCTGGAAGAATTCCAATGCGAGCAAGTCCTGACCATACTGGGTCGAGGAAGGCAGGAAGAAGCCTGTGTCGCATGTACACCGCTGCTGCTAGACTTATTTTCTGAACCTTGTTGAGTTTGACTCTCTTGGTGAATACATCGCCCTGCTGACGTTCGATCTGTCGGAGGATTTTATCGTAAAATGCAATCATCGCTGCTGGGGAATAACGGGTTCTTCGTGGGAGGAGAGGGAGGAGTTGGCGAGCCTCGTGCAGGTATGTTCTTGCTCTTCGGGCATAGTCACGGCAGTAAGGTTCCCAATTTTTGTTGAGAACGACCTTTCCATTGAGTTCTTTTTCTTGAATGCCGTTGGCTTCCAGTTCGTTGAGCGGTAAATACACTCGGTCTCGTTCGATGTCTTCGCCTACGTCGCGCAACACGTTAGTTAGTTGCATGAAGATGCCCCATGACTCTGCGAATTTCTTTGCTCGTGGGTCTTCATATCCGTAGATTTCTATGCACATAAGTCCGACAACGGAAGCGACACGGTAACAGTAAACATACAGTTCGTCAAAACTGCGGTATCTGTTGTTGTACAGGTCATCTTCCATGCCCGAAATCAAATCATCAAAGACATCTCGTGGGATTGAATAGGTGCTCACGGTTTCTTTGAGCGCCAAGAACACAGGGTCAGTTGAATAGACATCCGAATAACAGGTTGAGAGTTTTTTGCGGAAGAAAAACAATTGAGTAATCTTGTTCAAATACGCTTCAGGGTCGAGAATTGTTCCTTGGTCTTGGAGGCTTTCAAGTTGCTCTCTGTAACTCACGGCCTCAGGGTCTTGTTCGCCCATGCTGCCAGGGAATCGGTCCGCCCAGTCGCCATCGGCAATGTCGTCTGCTCGTCGGCAAAATGCGTAAACTGCGCACATGGCTTGCCGCTGCTGGTCTGGAAGATATTTGAACGAATGATAGAAATTACCTGCCTCACGCATGGTGAGTTCCTCACAGTAACGGAAAGCGAGTTTTGTCAGTTCTTGGGGTGGTCGTTCAGACCAAATCGGTGCGTCGAGGTGCTCGAATGGGTCGACAAGTTCGTTTGTTTCTCCAACAATTCCAATGAATGTTGCACCTTCTCTAAGTGCTTCCATTGCGGTTAAGCTAACGGCTTTCACGGCGTCTCGTGCAAGCATTACACCTGCTCGAAGGTGGTCGAGCGTGGACATGTTTTTTGGTTCCGAATCGTCATCTCTTGATGTTGCGTTCCCTTTGAGGGGGAACAACAATTCAAGCGGTTTCCGGCGTTCCAGCATTGTGACCGGTCGTCCCTCGTAGGTTACCCTTTTTGAGTTCTACCCCTAATTGCCTATTTTTACGACTTCCAAAAACAAGGTTTGCCTTCAATTCTTTTCATTCTCAAATGATGTCTTTCATGAATGAACATGGGAATTGACAATCCATACCACACGCTCAAGAGCAAAGGATGATTCGGTTCGTTTGAGGGGATAAGATGGCAGTACTCATCAACGAAAAAATTGATACTCTTCTCGAAACAACTTCGCGTTCCTTCTACCCGACGCTCAAATACCTCCCAAAGAAGATTCGAGGGCAGATTGGTCTGTTGTACTTACTGGCTAGGGTTGCTGACACCATTGCAGATACCAAACACGGTGAAACAGATTTCCTGACAAACCTACTGCAGAAATACAACGAGGTTGCTCAAGGTCGCTCTTCTGAGTTGCCTGACTTCTCTGAGCTTGCGACGCTACAAACAAATGAACATGAAGCCGAATTACTTCGTCATGTTCACGATGTGGTCGAAGGGCTGGAGATTTATTCCAAAGAAGATCAACAGCGCATTCTCGAGTGCTTAGATACAATCGTAGGTGGTCAAATCCTCGACTTGCAAAGATTCGGGCCTGCCAACGAAGGTGGAAAAATTTCTTCACTTGATTCAAACAAGGAACTCGACGATTATACTTTCAAAGTAGCGGGCTGCGTAGGTGTATTTTGGACCGACATGTCGCTCGCTCATGTTACTTCCATTGGTTCTGACAAAGAAGAGGAGTTTTATGAGAAGGGCATTCGATTCGGCAAAGCTTTGCAAATGATCAACATTTTGCGTGACATACCTGAAGATTTACGCTTTGGGCGTTGCTATTTACCCGGTGAGGAATTGGAAAAGCACGGCTTAAGTCCTCATGATTTACTCGATAAATCCAACATTGAACAATTTAGGCCGTTGTACGACGAGTATCTCGACGTCACGGACCAACATCTTGAGGCTGCTGTAGAATACATTCGGATGTTGCCGGATGGACAGTTCCGACTCAAGGCAGCAACCATGCTACCGGTATTGATTGGGCAAAGGACTGTGTCGCTGTTGAGGACTGGCAACATTCTTGATTCGGATGAAAAGATAAAAATCACGAGAGATGAAATGAAGTCGTATGCTCGAAAACTTCTCCGAGCGTTACTCATTCCCGGGGGAGTCAACCGGCTTTTGAAAAAGAACAAGAACGCTTAGTTCACTCACTCTTTTCTTCTTCAATTCGATGGGTTCTCCTCGTTAATTTCCATCAGCGTCAATCGTATTCTTCGGCAACGATAGTTTTCTTCGTTTTCGATGGGAAGTTCATCTTTCAGTCGTAAGACTTTAGGGAGAGTCCCCCGACCACCAAACCTGCGAGGTGTGCGGTATGGATTGCGGGTCATGTTCAGAACTCATCCCAGATGACAGTATCTTTTGCCCTGAGTGTGGTGCTCGTCAAGAAGTTTCACGAGCAGACGGGTTCTCAAGTCAAGGCACCATTGGCCTCAGCGGACAAGAAGTAACCGGTGGACGAAACTTCGGAGTTGTCTCTGGTGAAGCCATCCGCCAACAACGAGACACAACCATGGGTGGTAGTTCGAACATACCTCCGGAAGTCTTGCAACAAATTGCAATGGGTATTCAACAGCAGCCGAATGTACCTCCCGGTCAATTCCCTCCACAGCCTTTGCCCCGTAATCTCAACCAGCAAGGCCAGTTCCCACCGCAAGGTCAGTTCCCTCCTCAAGGACAATTCCCGCCTCAAAACATGCCAATGAACCAGGGTCAATTTCCTCCAGGTGGCATGAATCCAAATTCTCCACAAAGTAATGTTCTTCCAGCATCACAGTCGGACCGACCTCAACAAGCACGAGGGCCATCTCTGTCAAGCGGTGCACTTCCTCAAAAAACCCTCGACCCAGCGCCTGCATTCAATCAAGGCGGCACCATTGTTGCCGACAATCCCTCGACATCTCCAACTGACGCAATGGTGAATCGATTGGCAGAAGCTGAACGAGCGATGAAGGATGAACGCCGCAGTCAATGGCTCAACATGAATCAATCACCTGCGAACAATGTACTCGCTTCATTGGGGGCCGATCTCCCGGCTCACTTGCGAGGTGCTGAACCTGGTAATGCTGCAAAAGACGTTGTTGCCGGTGCGCTGGGGCAAGTTCCCGAAAAGGATGCTCCTAACGAGGCCCTGCTTCGTAGAATGTGCGAAGTAGCCGTCCGAAGAGTCGCTCGTAAGCGAGGTGTAGCAGTTGAAACTCCACAAGCAAAGATGGATTCGGATGTCCTTCAAGTGAATGTAACTTATGTCGATGACGGCCGTGTTCTCGATTCACCAGAGGATCTTACACAGGCCTTCCAACATGCAATTGACACGGAAGTCGCTTTGAAGGGCTTTACACTTTCAACAGAATTGAAGTTGTTCCGCTCGAAAGACGGTCAAGTCGAAAATTTAGGTAAGGACGATGCACAGGACGACGATGTCGAAATGTTTGCTTGTGAAATTTGTGACGGGCTTGTCAAAGAAACAGACAACGAATGTCCGCATTGCGGTGCAATGTTTGAGGACGAAGAAGAGGAAGAGGAAGAAGTTGAAGTTCCCTCACGCCGTGCTCCTCCCAAGAGAGGCGGACCACCCGGCCCGTCAAAGAAAGGTGGCCCACCCGGTCCATCGAAAGGC
>DAXG01000008.1 GCA_002506275.1 Euryarchaeota archaeon UBA259
CAGGTGACCGAACAGTTGTCGCAACTCCATGACGAGTACGGCATCAAACACCTGTTCAGCAACGAGGAAACGGGTCTTCAATGGTCGTGGGACAGAGACAAATCGGTTGCAGCATGGTGTTCAACAAACGATGTTGAGTTCACTGAGTTTCCTACCAACGGCGTCGTACGCCGTCTTGGTACTCGGGATAATTGGAAGAAACATCGCGATGCGCGAGTGACTGCTGAACAGATCACGACGCCAATGCGCATGGAATCACCCAAAGGGCTCACTTCCAACTCCATTCACTCGATGGAACAGTTAGGGCTCACTGCTCGAACCTTGGTCGACCGTCCACTGCCGGGGGAAAAAGCCGCTCTCAACGTGCTGTTTTCCTTTTTGGACGAACGTGGTCGAACCTATCGCAAAGACATGTCCAGCCCCAAAACGGGATGGGATGCTTGCTCCCGGTTGTCACCTTATCTTGCTGCAGGTTGCATTACCATTCGACAAATTCTCCACCACACCCGCCGCAAGCAGAAAAAAGTAAAGGTCAATCCTCGTTCGAAAGAAAACCTTGGTTGGACATCGAGTTTGAGCTCGTTTCAAAGCCGTTTGGCATGGCATTGCCATTTTATCCAACGGTTGGAATCAGAGGCAACAATGGATGTCATCGCCTTGAATCCGGAATTGGACGGTCATCTGGCACGAGAAATGGACCTTGAGCGGTATGCTGCCTGGTCTCAAGGAAAAACGGGGTGGCCGTTCTTTGATGCCTGCATGCGTTCATTGATAGCGACCGGCTGGATTAATTTCCGAATGCGAGCCATGCTTCAATCGGTCGCTTCATACACGCTTTGGCTGCCTTGGACGGATACTGGCCTCCATCTCGCACGTTGTTTCTTGGATTACGAGCCGGGCATCCACTGGTCACAAGTTCACATGCAATCGGGTGTGACCGGTATCAACTCAATACGAGCCTATTCTGTACGCAAACAATCCACGGACCAAGACCCCGATGGTGATTTCATACGAACCTGGGTTGAAGAGTTGCGAGATGTGCCCAAGGAACACATCCACGAACCTTGGCTGATGAGCGACGAGCAACAAAAGGAATTCAATTGCCTCATTGGTGAAAATTATCCGTCTCCGATTGTTGATGAGAAAACGGCGCGCAAAGAAGGCGTTAGCAAGTCCTATTCGGCCAAATCAAAACCTGAATCTAAACTCCGCTCGCTGCTTGTTTACGAAGTTCACGGCAGTCGAAAACGACGTTAGGTTTCAGTAAATCATCTGAATTTCAGAGTTTACAGCGAGTTGAATGACGCCAGGTGGCCCACTCCAAACGAGGTCCAAGTCTTCGACAAACATGCCGTCTGAATTTTCAGGCGTGAGGCCAACGATGGCTTGGGATCCGGTTGAGCAGTAGATACCTTCAGCGTTTTTCACGAGGTCGTTGAGGATGTCGAAACAGAACCCTTCAGGGGTACCTACACGACCGTCAAGGGCGGAGATGTATTCTTTTTGCAAGAGCTTTACCGCGAATGAAGCGAAGAATACACTGACTTGGTGACCGTCCTTTATCGCTTGATTGGCACAAGCCATGCCAACGATGCACTTTCGTGGGTCAACTTCGGGGTCGGTAACGATTTTGAAGAACATGTTCTTGCTCATGTTTGTTCGTCATCTTTGGATATTATAGTTTTTTTTTCTCGTTTATCATGGCTTAAACAGCGGTATATAGCCAAGAAGACGAAGCGTAGGACATGATTGACGAACTTCCGAGTCATTTGGCTGAACGAACTCGCCAACTCAATTCGGTTGGTTCACTCAACGGAGGCGGACCGGTCGTGGTTTGGCTCAAGTCCTCGTTTCGCGTTCACGAGAATCCAGCGATTGAAGTGGGGGCTACTCTTGCACATCAGCACGGTCTCCCGCTCTTGATTTACCACGGTATCGATGAGCGATATCCACACGCTTCCCTTCGTCATCATAACATGTTGCTGGAAGCGGCCATTGACATGGATGAGAACTGCCGAAAGAGCGGTCTTCGGTATGTGCTTCACGTTGCACGTGAAGGTCATCGCCAGCCGGTTCTGAAAGAATTCAGTCAAACAGCCAGTTGCATCGTCACCGACATGTTTCCACTTCCGCCTTGGACAGAATGGCTTGAGACTCTTTCCAAGTCGGCCAAAGGACCCGTGTTTGATGTTGATTGCCACTGTGTTGTTCCGATGCCTTTGTTTGGAAAATCAGTTGACCGCCCCTACAAATACCGGGATGCAACCAAGCGGCTGCGAAAGAAACGATTGCAGGCATCGTGGCCTATTCTCGATGTTCAGGCCGAAAAATACTCGGGAGAACTTCCGTTCGAGCCCGTCGATATTGCGAACCGCATCAAGGACCCAAATCAGCGGATTGCCTTGCTTCAAGAATGCAACATCGACCCGACCGTTTTGCCGATTTGGGATGTTCGAGGTGGTGAGAACGCTGCGCTACAGAAATGGCAGAAATTCTTCGACAAAGGACTGAACGGCTATGCGCGGAGAAGAAATAACGCTGCAGATTCAACGGGCGTTTCACGGCTATCGCACGCTTTCCATTACGGATTTTTATCGCCGATGAGGGTTGCTCGAGAAGCGGCTGCCGTTGGCACAAAATCTGCAGATAAGTACCTCGATGAGCTGTTGGTTTTTCGAGAACATGCGTGGCATCACATCTACGCGGTACCGAAACCGTATGCATCCTCGAACCTCCCAGATTGGGCCAAGCAATCGTGGAGGGATACTTCCGATGACCCGAGACCCGTTTTACTCTCGCAACAACAACTCGAATCAGCAAACTCGCCGTATGAATTGTGGAACCTCTGTCAACACTCTCTTGTCCGGCATGGTGAATTGCATAACAACCTCCGAATGACATGGGGGAAAGCCTTTCCACTTTGGACCAAAAACCTCGACACCTCCTTGGAACAATCGCAGATGCTGAACGACAAATACGCCCTTGATGGGCGAGATCCATCCTCAGTGGTTGGCGTTCAATGGTGCCATGGTTTGTTTGATCGAGCCTTTTTTCCTTCTGAACCGGTCATGGGTGTTGTTCGTAAACGGGACATTGTGACCCATTCAACGCGCCTTGACACCGAACGTTATGCCGCTCATGTGAATCGCAGTCCAAGCCTAACCGAAGGCGTATACCTTCTCAACCGAAGAAATTGGATAACCGCTTTTGTTGGTCGCATCCTTGCAGAACAGGGATACAGTTCTCACTTTTTTGAATCTGAACACGCCTCTACACCACACGAACTTTCACGCCCTCTGGCTGATGGAGACTTTGCGCAGCATCCGAATTGGCTCGCAGAGCATTGCGTTGCTCTGAGTGAACAAACCGCTGAGCGTTTTCCTTTCCTCTCCGCCTCAGATGTATCGGTTTCCGAAGAGAAAGGGGGATTCACGGTTTGTATCAACGGCCAACAGCACCCTGTCGTGGGAGCGATGACAGCCGTTGAAGGTCAGCTCGAAATCGCATCAAACTCTCTTTGGCCGACTGCATCATCGATGATGAGTGGCGATTCAAATCAACCAGCACCATCTCTCCAGCAATTGAACGATGCTGCATGGGAACTTGCTCGGTTCATGTTCAAGGTGCATGCTCATCAATCTGAGCCCGTATATGCTGTTCAGACCCGTCTGTTTTGAGCATCTTCAGTCTTGAACCGGAACGCCTCGAGAGGGTGGATGAAGTTCATGCTGAGGTCAGCTCGCTGTCGTTGCACTCAAACGTCTTGAGTTTATTAGGAGTTGAATACTCAAGTTTCCATGATGATTGATACCCCATTTGGGCACCTTCTGGTTAACATGGACCTTTCTAAAAGCAGGGTTTTGGCCATTCTTCGTGCCCTCAATTGGTGCGATACAATCGCTGAAGGGAGTCTATGGCAGAAATCCACTCGCGAGGGTTTCGTTTCCCTTACGCAGTCCATTAACGGGCAAACTGTTGAGGTGTTCCCTCTTCGTGCAGCCTCTTTGGATGCTGGCAATCCTGACTTGCACCAGCGCAACCATCTCCCCATCTATTTGAACGGTGAAAGCGCATGTGTACGCGCCCATTCGGCGACACGCCCGCGGCCTTTACACACCGACATGGTCGCCAGCATGATTCTCCTACTTGGTTCTGAAGAGTTTGACCCGCTTCAGGTACCACGCACCCTCAAAGCCATTCTCACTGAAGAACAACTGGCTCTTCTGCCCCCTCAGCATGTTCACGACTATGTTCACCCCCCACGACTGGCGACCCATCCGCTTGAGTGCAACGACGGCGAGGCGCGACAATACATCCAAGAACAACCGGCTGAAGAATGGCGTCATCACGCTCGACGTCTTTCTCCTACCCGCCATCAGACGACGCTACGATGGATTCTCATTCATTTGGCTACGGATGAAACCAATCCAAACGGGGTGAGCCGCTGGGTCGCTGAGCAATTTTATTCCTGTCACTATATTTTCACTGAGCAAGACATTGAACGGTTTCTTAAGCATGAAGACCAATCTCTGCGTTCATGGGCTGTAGAGAGTTTACGTTCCAACGATACTGAGCATCAACTGAAACTTTTGAGGCCAATGCTTGACGATTCTGCCTCAACGGTTCTTCACAGAGTCATGACTCGAATACGCTCTTTACCCATTGACTCACAACGGAAACTTGACCTCATTCAACCCGTTCTTGATTCGGAATGTAACGTCGCCATACCCCACATTGGTCATCTTGAAATTGAGCCAACGCTCAAGCTTGAAATTTTGAAGCCCTACCTTGAGAAAGGGAACAGTGTTCAGATGGTGAACGCAATACGCGCACTTCGACACTCAGGTGATGAGCAAACTGAACACATGTTGATCTCGACATTGAACCATGAAGATGATGCTGTTATTCGCTGTCTTCTGCAGAGTATTGAGTCGTTTGGACCGTGGTTTGAATCCCAAATCCCGTCGTTTTACGACCGACCAAACCTCCACCAAGCATTACTTTCTGCACTTGAAAGGGTCGATGGTTTCTCTCCAGTACCCTACATTACCCATTTGTTGAACGGTCAACGTAACACCATCATCGTGCGGGGGATTTCCACGCTTGCTAAAATCGGATGTGAACAAGCCATCAAGACCATTGGCCATTATCTCCTAGCGTTCAAATCGATTTATGTCCGTCGAAATGCGGCCGAATATCTTGGTGAAACAGGCCATGAATCGGCACTCATATACCTTGAAGCCGGCTTGAACGATTCTTCACCCGGTGTTCGCCAATCTGCACTGCGTTCAACCGCCCAAATCCATGCAGTTCAACATTCATGGTAAGGTGAACTATTCTTCTT
>DAXG01000010.1 GCA_002506275.1 Euryarchaeota archaeon UBA259
AAAAACCCTTAGATTACGATACTCTTTATTCCATGCTTGAACGACTCCAGGGCGATGTCGGTCAAGCTGTGCGTTGGAAAGATAAGGCCGTTCAAAGCATCGACACATCCGATATTGATGCCAACGACATCGAATCAGTTGCTCGTTTTTTATCAGAGTTCGGTCACTTGATGGAACGTCCATGGCTAGACGTTGGGAGCGTTACGATGATTGGACGGCCTGTTGAGAATTTGGCTCGTCTTCTTTAGCAGCACCCCGCTCTTTTTCAGATCTCGGCTCCACATCGAACTTTCGATGCTCGTCTACTTCAGCGAGCGTTTGATTTTTGGGCGTCGTTCCGGGAGAAATTAACCACTTCCCGGTAAAAGGCTCACGAAGTAAGGTCATGAGGTTTCGTGATTTTAATGCATCAATTCCGGCAGCAGTTCGATCGACGGCAGGTGCGATGTCTTCATTGAATGTGGAATCCATAGCAGAACATACTTCTTGGAAGCTACGTGTACCATCGCAAAGTTCCCATAACATGCTGTTCATTTGGTCGAACGGTCGACGAACTTCACGCGGAGCGCGGAGTATTTTTGCGAGAATCCGTTCGAGCCGTGTGAATCGTTTTTCTATACGGAGTACGATGTTCATCCCCGTGACTCCTTCTTCTTCCAAGTGTGGGCCTGGCTCACCTACCCTCGCCCACCATACGGGGAGGCGGCAGGGGTATGTTCCCGAATATTGATGGCTTTCACTGTCTGCTATTTCCACGTTCAACCCTCAAAATTCTGTAAAAGTCCATACGACCATCACGACCATTGCCGCCACACCCGAAAAGGCAACCATTCGCGTGGCTTCGAGCCGTTCTGTAAAATTCCTTAGGAACCAAGTCCCAACCCCACAAACCGCAATCACGGCCCAAAGAAGATACCAAGCAGCGGGGTAAACTGTTGACTCCATGTGATTCGCCTACAGTATGTTGGTTGTTACTGTTTCGTATCGAGGTATTGCTGCCCATAATACTGCCATTGTTCCATCGACCAGCCTGCTGGCAATCCTTCGGCTGGGACTTCAGGTCCAGTGAGTAGAGGCACAGGTGATGGTTCTGGAGTTGGCGATGAAATAGGTGGTCCTTGTTCAAGCTCAACTGTTTCGAACACTGGTATCGTTTTCGGATGCGAATCGTACATCTCTTCAGTTTCACGGTTTGAGCGTTTACGAAGCAACAGTGTGAGAATTACAGCGGCAAACAGGAATCCTGCAATCGAAGTAGCAAGGACTTCCGCATTCATTTCGAACTGTTCAGTTTCCATTTGTTCAAACACGTAAAACTGTTCATCCTGCCAACTCAACACACCGTCTTCAGATTCAACAACAAATTGGAGATTTCCTTCAAGCGGCCCTTCTAACCTGTGCAATTCACACTTGATGTCCTCATATTTTGGCGATATGTGGCCCGGTTCAAATTCAAAATTTCTTCCTGATTCATTGACCAGCAATCCGAGGCAGACAATCTGCCAACCTTGGGGTTTTGAAATCTCGACGTTGTATATTTCGTCTTGACTGGATGTTGAAGTAAGATTCAACCAAAACGGTACGCCTGTTCCTGATTCGGTTGTCCCGTTCATGGTCTGACTTAATTCAGCGTTGAGCACCCGTTGGGAATCGACCAGTATCAACACATCATGCACCAGTTCATACGGTTTATTTTCGGCATTATTTCCCGCAATCACTTCAAATGAAACTACAATTCTGCTGTTCAACTGCATTGAATCAGGAATAATCATGTCGACCTTCACGACCATCTCTTGTCCTGCAGCCATCACAAATGGGTTGTAAAGCCCCATCGGAAGAGAGGCCCCCGAATCACCAACGCTCAAGAAACTCATGAGTTCATCGTTCGGCGGAGATACAGAAACGCTTGCCATTACTACAAACGAATCATCCACTGCATTACCTATATTTTTGACGGTCACACTTACTGAAGAAGAATCGCCAACTGCAGCAGTTGATTCGGTCATGTTGGCGAAGAGAGAAGGTATTCTTACCGCGGCGGTTATGGTGTCAAATTCGATGACATTATCTGAATTCATAATGTCTGGAAGCCCTTCGCTGTTTTCCACGCTAAATGAGAGCGTGTGTATTTCTCCAGCCCGTTCCTCGCTTGGAAGGAGAATCATGATATCGAGGGTTACGGCGTATTCATTATCGTACCGTGCAGATAATTCGATTGGACCTGAATGGTTCATGTTGTCGATTCGAACCCACCATGACCAAGATTCAGGAATCGATTCAGTGGTAAGAATCGCCTCAACAGGTCCATTTCCATTGTTTTCAACATCGACTGTAAGTAGAGTCGGAACGCCGGGTTTCAATTTTATCGGTGCTTCGATCAGCGTTAATCGTAAATCACTCACTGTACGAACTGAAATCTCGTCAAATTCAGCACCTTGGAAGACCATTCCACTTCGCTGTGAGGTGATGGTTGGCGTTATGCTTGGCGCCATATCACCTGCCTGTGCAGTAGTTGGTGATGTCACTTCGATACGAAACGTGGCGGATGATTGACTGTTCACCACGGCAGCCTGAGTTGGTGGCGATTCAATCACCCAACTTCCAACATTAGAATGGTCGATACTTATTGAAAAAATATCTTGGCGACTGGCATTGTTCCAAATGGTAAATTCGATTGAAATACTGTCACCTGCATCCATTTCCCAAATTTGGTTCTTCTGTTCTTGGGTCATGCCTACACTGGCGTCACTAATCATCGATGCTGAAACATCAATGTCTTGAGTATGGCTACGCGTGGAGGTATTTTGTGATGTGGCGGTTAATGAGAACTCATACATTGAATCTGGGATGGCAGTTTCAGGCACCGTAAGGATGAAATCCACATTGACCGGAGTATCTGGCCTCACCAGTACATTTTCACTTTGCGTCCACCCAAAATTCACATTCCATCCTTGCCCTAGATTTGACGTATCAAGATCCAATACAAACACATCTGTTGCATCACCTCGATTCTGTACTTCGAGAGAAAACGGACATGAACTTCCTGGCGGGCATGCAGGCGCCACCTCAGGTCGAAGAATGTACGGTTCTCTGTCCGGCATAACTTGGAATTGCATTGGAAGAGTTGTGTTAACGTCGCTGTACTGGCTTGACTCTCCTCTGAATGTCATTTGTTGGAAACCGGTAGTTGCATTTTCATCTGGTTTTATTTTGATATCGATGAGTTTTGATTCACCGGGTGCGAGAAGAACGCCTGATTGTTCATTGATGGAGACCCCATTCGGGTTCGCATAATAGACTTCCCACTCGGCAGGTAATCCGATAATTTGAGGCAATATTGAATCAGAGATGTTACCATCGTTGACCACCTCCACGCGCACAGCACCCCATTCACCTGGGACCGAACCATCCGTGGATATGCCGTTTGACGACAATGCGTATTCCTCTGCCCGAACTTTTTGGTCATAAACAATGACCAACTCATCAAAGTAATAACCGATATCCGTCAGTGTTGCGTCCGACTCAAACAAGAATCGAAACTGGGTCTGTGCGTGAAAGTGCTCCTGCGGAACCGGAATCAGTGGTGACATGATTCCACCATCGTTCACTGAGAAAGTCCGATAATCCTGCCCATCGATAAAACTTTGATCGACTGTACCCTGTACTGTCGCCAGGTCAAACCAGTTGCCAAATGCTGTTTTCACTTGCACTTTCAACCGATCATTCGTTTCCGCACTTCCTGTGTAGTAGAAACTCAATCCGTTGGTACGTGAGGGATTGCTCACGGCGTCTGACATGTCCATGACCGGTGTTGTGAGAGATGACGCTAAATTATTCGAATACGACGACGACTGCCCATTGCCGGCATGGCAACTGCTGCCCATGGAAAGTGCAGTGTCTGTACTCAGCCCCCATTCGGTTCCTGCAGTCCATCCGTTGAGATTATCGCAATTAAAGTACAAACTTGCGACGGTCATCGTGGCTCCAAATGCATCATTTTGTACATTGTCATCGGACACGGTCGATGTTGCGCGAACGATCAGCGTGTGATTTCCCGAATAGGTGGGTGTAAACGTCTTTGAAACGGTATTTGACTCGCCTCCGGCGAGCGATGAGAGTTGGAGTGTTTCATTTATGGGTTCAAAGAGTGCGTATTCATTGTGAAGGACTTTGATGTTGACATCTATGAATCCTGAACTCGCAGTACCTAAGTTCTCGACGAGTGCTTCAAGTTGGATTGGAACGTCCACGACAGCATCTGTAACGTACAAAGACTGTGGGCGGTTGAATCCGAGAACAGGATAGTTGGATGAAAACATTCGATACTGCTCTTCATCCCCCGGTGTGGTGTAAGAAAACGATACTTCAGTGACGGTTAAGTCAACACCTGTACCCCTGGCTGCCACGCCGTGAGCAGTTTCACCTGCAAGATTTACCAGCCCTCCAAAAGGAATGCTGCTCCCTATGAATAGGACCAAAATCAAACCGGCAAGGAATTTTTTCATCGGGCTCAAAACCCTACATTCCTTCAATATATATGAGGGAATTGGAGAGAATTATTCCTTGTTTTCAAGGGAATCAACGATATGTTTCTCGGAGTTCTCCAACTTCACTTGGTCCTTCTTTTCCTTTGCTTTAGCAGCAAAATAGACAGTGAAGGAGGGGATGAGCACCATTGAAAAACACCCGATGACCGCAGCAAGAGCCCACAAAAACTCCGTCCCTGCATCGACTGAAAATACGGCAATGGTGTCAAATTCCTCGTTGACCGTTACGAGTGATATATCCGGTGATGTAAGGCGGTCTCCAACTTCAATAATTTCAACGCGAATGGTCGACGGAACGTGATTGTACTCAATAAGTTCTCGAGCTTTCGTTGTGGCAACATCGATGTTTTCTCCGTACACTGTACCGTTGTTTCTTCTGGCTGGGTCGTACGATGTCAGAGCATTGATTTGAACGTCGTCTCCGTTCGAGTCGACCTGATGCGTTGTATTCATTTGACATTGCTTGGCGCAACTGAATGCTTGGTCCGATTCTACCCCGAGCAGACGGTGGCTGTAGAGTCCGGCGGCGTTGATGAGACGTACCTTCGAATCATCCGAAAGTTCTGATGCTGTGAGGTAAACCCATGTGAGGTTCGAACTGTTCGCTGGAATATCCCAAGCCCAAGTGGTCGTGTTTGACGACTCTTGGTAAATCCGCGTAGGGTCGTTGATGGTATGGTCAGTTTCCTCAGTATCGGTTGTGTAAAGATAGTATGAAGGTGATACTGTGGCGCCGTATACAGCATATGAGAGGAGTAAAATGAGTGTGACGGAAAGACCCATCAATGTTCTCAAAAGGTTCGGGTTCTGAGCCAATGCCTTCTTCATCAGTCTATCCAAATGCCACTCCAACTTGAACCCTTGTTCGATTCATTATTCGTTTGACGGCGTCGAACTGAACCTGATGTAGTAGCATCCCTTACCCGTTCTCTTCATATAGGGGAGTTCGTTCGGCAAATTGCTCGGTGTCTTATCATGACGACTCTATACGATATACCCGCTGAAATCCTTAACCCAGCTCTTGCAGCGCGACTTGAAGAATCAAAGAGCGTTTCAACGCCAGAATGGGCAGAATTTGTCAAAACTGGTGCCGACCGTGAACGCCCACCGTCTCAATCGAACTGGTGGTTCCTACGATCTGCTGCAATTCTTCGTAAGGTTGCTCGTGAAGGCCCTGTCGGCGTTACGCACCTTGCACAAGCATTCGGTGGTCGAAAAGACAACGGAGCAGGACCGAACACCCCAGGTGTTGCTTCACGCCACATTATTCGCACATCCCTACAACAACTCGAAGAATCCGGATTGGTTGAAAAAGTTCCAGGTCGTGTCGTTGAAGACGAAAACGGTGACGCTCTGCAACTCTACAAAGGTCGCCGAATCACTGCGTCCGGGCACAAAATGATTGATGCAGTCGCCCATGAATGCCGACCTGCAGCAAATGAACAATTCCCAGGGCTTTCGAAGTACTGAAGGGCGTGAACGAGGTGGCAAGCATGGTATCAACTCAAGATGACGAGTTGAACCAACTACGCGAACAACGTCGACTTGCCCTTCAAAAGCAACTCGAACAGCAAGCAGCAAGTCAGGCTGATGCTGAAGTCAAAGCACAAGAGGCTCAGCGAATTTCGCAAAATCTTGATGCTGCTATGAAAAAACTCCTTTCTCCTGATGCACGCTCTCGCCTTTCGGCTATTTCATTGGCGACACCGGAACGTGCTGAAATGATCAAGCAATCCATCGTCCAACTTCACAGTCAAGGTAAACTCACTTCCCTTATGACCGATGAGCAATTGAAACAATTGCTCCTTTCACAATCCAAGAGCCGCCGTAGTGCGTCC
>DAXG01000019.1:0-3512 GCA_002506275.1 Euryarchaeota archaeon UBA259
CATGACCATTCTACTGAAGACGGTCGGTTCACCATCGACAAGCCACGCATTCTATTCTTCGGATGGAAGCGCTACAGAGTATAGACCTCAGCTTGTCATCGACTATGTCGATAACGTCAACGGTATATTGCCGCCAGCCCAGCCTACACTCACATCCCCTCAAGACGGCTCAGTGCTTTACAATGTGTCCGGTGATGTACTCCAATCGGATGACCGGCCAGTTCTCGTTTGGTCGCCAGTTTCTGGCGCTACGGGGTACACCCTCACCATCGCCAACGAAACTGGAGTTGTCAAATACAATTCGTGGGAATCTTCGGCCATTACATCAACGACGTTTAGATTTGCGAATTCACTTACAAGCGGTGAAGTGTTTACTTGGTGGGTGCAAGGGGTCAATCAATCGATTCCTGGCCCATCGTCACCACGATGGACCTTTGCGATTGGTTCACCGAACCATGTGGATAACGGCGACTTAACCTACACCTACACGTTCCAGACTGGGAATGAAGTGTCCCAGTTTGGACACACCAACATTCGAGAGACTCACCTTAGTGAGGCATATCCATCGACGAACTTTGGTGGTAATGATGTTTTGGAACTCGGTACCAACTTTGGTTCGAACTCAGGACTTCAATCCCACCTTACCTTTGCATTGGACAATGGACAAGTTCCACTCGCTATGTATTCAAACGTTCACTCAGCAAGTGCAGGGTTCTACCTCGATTCTTGGACAGCAACGGGTGGCGCATCGGAAATGACATTCAGTGTGCACCGAATCCTCAACCCTCTATGGGCCCAATCCTCATCGACTTGGAATGAATCCTCCAGTGCCTCTTCGGGTGCCTGGGGTGCGCCTGGTATGCAAGCAGGAGTCGACTATGAAGCAACGCCGATCACCAGTTTTGTCGATTCCAACATGAACGAAGACCGATGGATTTGGTTTGATATCGGTGTCAATGGGATGCTTATCGATAACGACAATGCATGGATCATAATCGGTACCCCGAATCAAGGCACGCTTCTGGCGAATATTTACTCAAGCGAACATTCTGAAGCAGACTATCGCCCAATGATTTTGCTGAACCATACCGATGTCACTACAATTGATATTTCACCAACTGCGCCAACGACGGATGCGGATAGCACTGTGTCGTTTTCCAGCGTCGTATATGACCATCTCAGTATGGCATCAGGAGCGCCGGTTGTATGGAGCGCTAGCAACGGTTCGATTTCCCAATCTGGAGTCTTCACGCCTTATGCAACAGGCCAACATACCGTATCTGCATGCTTTGGAATCATCTGCAGCAGTGAAACGGTCACGGTCACTCCGGGCTCGCCAGTGGAACTGATTGTAACCCCTGAAACTGCAATTATCTCTGCTGACGACTCCTTACAAATCAGTGCTTATGTTGTCGACCAGTTTGGCAATACAGTATCTGGTCAAACCATCAACTACTCACCGAGCAACGGCAGTATGGATTCTTCGACTGAAGGACTGTTCATGCCGATGGCGAGTGGTACTCAAACGGTCGATGTCACATGGAACGGTGTTATGATGACCCCACAAACCATCACTGTATCCGTTCTTGTTGAGACAGGCATTCCAGCTTACTTTGTCCTCGAAGGTTGCCAAGGTGCAGTACCCGCAGGCATACTTTGTGCCGTCACGCACACGCTTTACGACCAGTTCGGAAACGAGATTATCGATAACAGCGAAGCAGGTGATTTCACTTGGACAACGACCAATGGAAATTACAGTGAATCTACCGATGAGTATTTCCCTGACCATGTGGGCGATTGGTACCTCAACTTGACATCAACATCAGGTGCTTCTGGCTCTTTGATGATTACCGTCGACCATGGCCAGATGGCAAGTCTTGAGTTGGCTGCCTCCTCAACTTCAATCACTGCAGACGAGCAAGTATGGATTAACACCACTCGTATCGACGTCCGAGGAAACCGTTTGCCGGTTCTTCTTGAACTGGATAACTGGGTCACTCCACAGGACAGCCAATTGCTGCCTGGCGCACCTGCGATTTGGTCACCAACTTCACGCGGTGCTAAAATCATTCAAGCAACCTACGAAACCATTACTTCTGAGATCACAGTTACTGTACAAGAAGGAGCAATCGTGTCGCTCATTTTAATCGTTGACAACAATGTTTCGACTTGGCAAAATTTCGATATCACTTCGGATGATATTCTCGATGTGAAGGTCAAGGCATACGACCAGAAAGACAACCGTTGGATTGTATCAGCGAATTGGAGTTTACTTCATCCAGATTGGACGTCACAAACAGCGCTCGAACAGTTGTCTGGCGACGAAACATCGTTTGTCCCTTATCTTGCATCGACTGAACATTACACCATTACAGCAGTGTACGATGATGGAACAATGACTCACCAAGTAAGCATCAATGTCACCGTTTCCCACGGTGACTTGAACTCTGTTTCCATAGTTGCAACCGGTAACGATGGATTAGCAAACACCGTTTTCGATATCACTTCGGATGAACACATCGACTTTACCGCTGCTCTTGCTGATTTGGATACAAACCCAATCGATTCGTCAATCCTCGGATGGTATTTGACCAATCTCGATACTGGCGACACGTCGGTAATTACCGATGAACTGCTTGCCAACGGTATGCGTTGGGATGCTTCGGCAGTTGGGAACTGGTCGATCTCCGCTTCAGCAGTGAGTGATTCAGGATACAACATCAGTGACGCTGTTTCAGTTTCCGTTGTCCATGGCAAGGCCGTTCTCGTTGAGGCCGTTCTCGATGCAACCACTCAAACAGCTGGCCAAGAAATCACGATGGTTGTAACTGGAACGGATTCGGATGGAAACACATTCCCCCAACTTGTTGAATGGTTGGAGAATGATGTCGCTGTGGCCAACATTACAGCAGGTGAAAATGAAGGAACGTATGTTTACTTGGCGACCACAGCCGGTGCGCATTCATTGAAGTACACGACTGGCTCAACTGATGCTACTGTTGTGGTCACCGTTGAAGCACAGCGTATTGTCGACTCTCTTCAGATTGATATCTCATCGACGACGGTTGACCAATTATCAAACTTTACAGTGACTGTAAAGGCTTTTGACATGTATCTCAACCAAATTGAAGTTCCACCAAGTGCGAATATCGATGCGACTGGACGAGCAGAAGTTTTGCAAAAAGGTCCGGGCGTTTGGAATGTGATTACTCTTGATGACGGGCAACAAACTGTGACGATTACCGCTGGAAAAGTAACTGAAGAAAGGAACATCGAAGTCGAAGGAAACATTGGTGGATTCTTCAAGGCCGGTGGGCCATTGTACTACGTCGGAACCGGTCTTCTCGTGATTGTTAGCATTGTTCTTCTCGGCTTACTGGTCTCTGTGCTACGTGGTGGTGACTCAGGTTACGATGATGACGATGACGAGTATGATTACGATGATGAGGATGACTCAAACGTACCAACAGGTCCAACTCCTGGTCCGTCTGGACCGGCTCCAACCTCAGGGC
>DAXG01000019.1:3547-8321 GCA_002506275.1 Euryarchaeota archaeon UBA259
AACCTCAGGGCCGACTGGACCGGCACCGGAAACCAAAGAAGTTCCTCCTATCGAGCAAGAAGACACCTCATGGCAAGTTGAGCATCGGGTAGACGATGACGGAACCGAATGGGCTGAAGACGAAAACGGCACATGGTGGTATCGTCAAGAAGGCGATGCTGATTGGGGCGAATGGAAAGAGTGAGAAGCAAATCTTTGATACACATTGACGAGAAAGGTGAATCTATGAAGGATACATATGACTACAGGAGTTTCATTCTAAGTTTCGTATGCGTTCTGCTGTTTTCATTCCATAGTTTCTCGCTCTCACAACCTCAGTTCTCTTGGCTTGACGAAGAGAGCCTCGTTTCTCGGCAAGGTGGGGCACAACCTGTTCGGGTGGAACTGTCAGCCGATTTGACCTCGATTACTGCTGATGAAGTCATCATGTTTACTGCCCAATTGTATGACAATTTGAACAACCAAGTATCAGGCGAAGTAGTTTGGAGTTGCTCGAACGGGTCAATTACAGATGATGGAATATTCTATCCATGGTCTTCTGGTTCGGTATTGATTCAAGCCTCTCACAACGGCTTAGTTGGTTCGATGAACATTACCGTGACACCAGGAGTGGGTCAAAGCCTACGTACCACGAGTCTTACCGCACATGCACTCTTGCCGGTCACACTGACTGCAGACCTTTTGGATGCACGTGGAAACGCAATGACTGCATCGAATGTAGTCTGGACCATTGACGGCACGTATATTGGAACTGGCGAGCCTGTCTGGACTCCTATGGACACCGGGGAATACTCGATTCGGGCCAGACTCTACCAGATGGAGCATGATGATACTCTGGTTGTCTCGGCAGGAGTTCCTCACGAATTTGTGTTTGACCAGGGTATGCAAGTCCGTAGTGGCTCAGCGCTTCAGATGACTCCACGTTTGCTGGATGTCAACGGATTTGAAATGAACATTACAACCGCCGGTAACCGAGTTTGGGAAGTAGAAAATGGCAGTATTCTCCCATCTGGATGGTTTACTGCCACTCAACCGGGTTTATGGGCAGTCAATGTTTCAGCGGGTAATATTACTGGGACTGGAATGATTCGTGTAGTCCCGGCAGATGCAACGATTTCGCAAGTAACGGTGCTCTCAGACAGTGAACAATTCACAGCAGGTGTGGCGTATGAGATCGCTGCAATGCGTACAGATTCTCTCGGCTACACAGGTACAATCAGTCCTCCTTTGGCAAACTTTACTGTTTCGAGTGGCGGACTTTCCAACATCAATGGTGCCGTGTATTGGACGCCTGGTGCAGTTGGTACCCATGAATTACGAGTCGATGATGACGGCGTTCTTTCCACATTGACGGTTGATGTCGTTCATGGCCCTGCAATCGACGCAGAGTTAATTCTTGTATCCTCAAATTTCGCTGCAGGTGGACAAAGTACGGTCGCCTTCATGGCCACTGATGTGGTCGGAAACGAGTGGATGGTCAATGGGACGATGACACTGGTTAACGGCAACAGCTCCCAATTTTCGGTTTTCACGGGCTATGTTGTGGTGACTCCTGAAGAATCTCTTACATGGAGAATTGAGGGTAATTGGTACGATGTCTCGACAGGTACTCGTTACCAGCCCGTCTTCCAGTTGAAATCAACCCCGGGGCAGTTGGCCTTTATCCAACTCAACGGCGAAGGCGCCATTCTCCCATCAGATACTCCACTGGCACTCAATCCACTGTTTTTTGATGCTTACTCAAATCCATTAGAGGATATTGGATTGAACTGGACCGTCGATGGCGTTGACTCGACAATCGACATTTTGTTGTCTGATTTGCATTGGATACCCACTACAGTTGGTGGGCATGAGATACGAGCAAATGCCGACGGAGTCTTCGCCACAGTTCGATTAACGGTTGTTGCTGGCGATGCAAGGAATTTAGTGACCAATTATGAAGACGGTCTCACAGTTCAAGCAGGAGTTGCAACAGAGTTATTCATCCAAACCATAGATGCCCACGGCAACTTAGCACCGTCCACTGCAGTCATGACTTCGCTTGATGGGGAATTTGGTACGCTCACCGCATCTTCTTCTGGTGATGGTTATTGGGATTTTGCCGGCCGCACGAAAGGAACATATTCTCTCGAGTTAATGCAAGACAATGCAACACACGTTCTTGATCTCACGGTTGAATCAGGAGCACCGGTTCGTATTATTTCGACCATGGATGCCGAGAATATCGCTCAAGGTGATACTGTCCTCCTGCGTGTGCAATCGGTTGATGTATACGGGAACTCCGTCGAAGTCATCCCTGCAAATACGACCATCAGTTGCACTTCAGGCTCTGCCAAACACGTGACCTCAGATACATGGGAGTTGGATATTTCTACATCCGGAAACGATCGTTCATGCAACGTACTCTGGAACGGTCTTCTTTCTCAGAATTATTTTGATGTTGAATCGGTATTGCTTGGAGGTGCTGTTGGTTCAACGAATACGGCAATGGGCCTTGGTATCTTTTTGTTGGCTTTGATTTTGGTAACACTTGTCGTTCTGGTTCGGAAAGCGAACCAAGAAGAGGTTGAATGGACCGAAGATGGCTTTGAAGACGAGGTGTTTGAAGACCACTCGAGCATGGAGGGTGACACTGACGATGACTTTTTGGACAACTCAGATTCAGTCACAATCGACGGTGATGAAACAACTTTATCGCCGCCTCATCTTCAGGACGATGTCCGCACCACTCTTGCCAAAAAAGCAGCTGAAGTCGGTGTTATGCAAGCCATCTCAGGTACGGAGCAAGGCTCGAGCGGATGGTATGTCGACGTAAGCACTGAGATGCAGTACTGGGATGTTGGCTCCGATGGTACATGGACTCGGGTTGAATGAAATGTCCATTGACCAACCGCTTGGTGCATCAAGCGATTTCTTTGAATTGATATGGCTTCTTCCTGCTCTTATCTGCTGGAAAGGCAGGACCATCTGTTCAGTGGTTTTAACGAACATTGTTGAGCCATTGTCACGTATGATGTAATGCTCATTCTTCGCTTTCATCGGATTCGAAAGCCAAGAAGAATTCATCGATGTCGATGACTCCGTTTTCGTCCAGGTCGGCGTTGTGGAATATGCATCGTGATTCATCGACAGAATACTCAAAACCGAGCGCTTTCAAAGCGCTTTGGAATTCACGCAGGGTGAGGTGATTCTTACCGCCAAGGTCAGCAGCATGGAATGCTGCGAGGCGTCGTTCATGTTCGGCAACAGTCGTAAACTTGAATTGCTCTCGAAACGATTGAACCGGTGTCCTTTGATATATGGCGTGCTTTTTGCCGTAGAGGTAGTAGGTTGCAGCACCTGAAAGAACCGCTGCGCCACCGCCAATGAATGCTTTTGTGCCGATGAAACTGATCAGTACGGCACCAGCAAGGATGCCCCAGATGTGGATATAGGGGTACAATGGGGCTTTGTATTTTGGATTCCAATCGTGCTCCTTACTTGTTCTTCGAAGAATAATCACACATGTGTTGATCATAATGAAAATCATGATTTTGAATCCAGAGGCAAGTTTGACCACGTCCTTCAGTGGAACAAACAGAATCGCTAATCCCATAGCGACCCCGGTTACTAAAATCGGCCAATGCGGTGTTTCAAAGCGAACATTGACTTCTTCGAGAGCTTGGGGTAGCAGGTTGTCGCGTGACATAGCAAACAAAAATCGAGACGAAGCCAATATTCCTGCTAAGGCCATGGAAATCATTGTGAGAACGGACAAAATCGCTGCGAATATTCCGAACTTTGTTCCGGCTACTTTCTCAGCGAAAACAAAAATCGGGTTTTCTATAACGACTCCATCTTGAAGCCACCATTCACCAGGAATCGCAGCCGTCATGAGGTAGGCAATAGCAGAATAGAGGACAGTTGCAATCAGCAGGGAGAGCATGATTCCGGCAGGGAGGTTACGTTCAGGATTCTTTACTTCACCGCCAATGGCAGCGACCTTTGTTACACCTGCATAGGCTACAAACACGAATGCTGCAGCTTCTGCAAGCGACCACACGCTTGCATCAAAGGCCTCAGTGAAAGGTCTCTTCGCATCAAAGTCATCGACAAAGAGTGCAGCAATACAGATGAATACCAACAAGGCGACCGTCGAGAATACAATCGGCGTTTGAATGGCTTTCACCTTTGAAACACCGAAGATGTTGACCATCGTGATGAGTACTAAGGCGCTCATGGAAAGTACCATGATGCTGATCTCCACGTCAAAATACGTCGTAACAACGATGAGATAAGCCGAAAAGCCAATCAAAGCAAAAGCGGATTTGAGTAAAAAAGAGGCCCACAGCCCGAGGCCGCTGATCGTTCCAATAAGCGGGCCGTAGGTTCGTTCCAAATACACATAAGACCCTCCACTGGAAGGCATGCCAGAAGACAATTCCGATTTTGAGAGTGCGCCGGGAAGGACGACAGAAGCTGCCAGAAGATAGGCCAGCCATATTCCCGGGCCCATGATTTCAGCAGCAAATGTTGGCGTCACAAAAATACCAGGTAACATAGCTGAGAGCGAAATGATGACTACACCAGCAAGTCCAGTGGTTCTTTTCAACGTGTTTTTCAGCTCGGTGCCCGCAGAAACGAGCACGCTTTTAGGTGAAGAACTTGCCATGTCAAATCCCCGATTTCCGACCATTAGAGGCCTAGTATTCGGCTACAAGCAACGATACTCCTTATTTTCTTGTATCGGATAATGTGTAAGTGCGTCGGAATACGGTAATTATTCAAGAACCGG
>DAXG01000019.1:8443-14959 GCA_002506275.1 Euryarchaeota archaeon UBA259
CGATCCATGTCGACAAGGAATGAAGTAACATCCAAAACATCGTTAATCGAACCACCTGCTTCTTCAAGGATGCGTGTGATGTTTTCGACCACAGCATGTGTTTGTGCTTTGATGTCGTAATTGAGCGTCTTTCCATCAGCGTCATGTATTGGACCGCCAGGAATCGAATTGGTCCCAGGTTGGCGCGGTCCAACACCAGAGAGGTACAACAAATCCCCAACTCGGCGTGCGTGCGGATAGGCACCAACGGGTTTTGGAGCTGCATTGCTGTTGACAGAATCATCACTTTCAGTAGGCTCCCAAAGGGCGGGTCCATTGGTTTGTGTGGGTGCAGTTGAGGGCGATTGATTCACGGTTCCTTCTTCATCGTTTTGCGCATCCAAAACATTTCGTTCCCCTAAGAAGTACTCGACATCGTCTTCATCATACTCCTTGTCGCCAGCGCCCGATGCTGTAGGGTCGAGGTGTACAACTGCACCACCAGCACCATGCAATGCTTCGTAGGCTAGGACCTCACCCGTCAGATTGTTTCTGTTTTGGTTCATTCCAGAGAGCCACCACATTGGTTTGAATGCAACGACTTTGTTGACACGTATTTGCTGATGTATGGTTCGTGAAAGTTGACCGACATCTTCGAGTCGACCTTCGCCTAAGAATTCCAAAATTTTACGGTTCCATTCATCGTCTTTCAACGAGTGAATTTGATCGTCCAGTGGATCAATTGGCTTCGTGAACATTCTGTTTGAAAGTGACATTGCAGTAATGGCAACCGCTTTTCGTCCAGTTGATTTGACAACATCCATACACGCTTTAGCAAGAACAGTCGTTTCCGCACGGTTTGCATACACATTCGAGGAAACGATGACTGCTGGTATGGCGTTGTCAGGGTTGAGTAATTTCAGTGCCACCACTGAGCCAACATCGATTGGAAATCCATGATAAGCAACTGTTCGGCTCTTTAAGCCACGCTTCTCGTTGGCTTTGTTCCATGCGTGAGCGAAGTTTTCATCGATGTTGAACGAATAGGGGATGGAACCCAAATCGTGGAAGTCATTGTCCACCATGACCCATTCAGGATTTGGGTCAGCAATGATTTGATGTCCAATGATGCTTGGCCACGTCGTCGAGTAAATGATGAGAAGGTCTGCCCCACTGTCCTTGATTCGTTGCGATGCTTCAGAAAAGGCATCTCGCAAGCGACCCCAACCTTCGTTTTGGTCTGCTGCTAAAACGGTATGTGGATGGACCGGCACGATGTACGAGCCTACCAGTTCTCCGTTGCTCATTCACTCGCCTCCTTGTGGTGGCGTTCCGGCCATTCAACAATGGCGTTTCCAGTTCCGATGATGGTGCCGTATCCGTGCAGGATGCCCGGATAATTGGGGACGTCGAGCGTTGAGAGGAGCCATGACAATCCCCCGCCATCGCTTTCTGCTATCGCCTGTTCAGTAAATTCTGGCATTTCATCAAGGATACGTTGCGATTGACCAGTTCGGAAGTATTCAATCATACGCATGTCCCAGAGATGCATGGCATGACTGGCAATATGTTCCTTACTCATATCTTCAGGAATGGCGGATTCAGTGGTGAAATGTCGATGGGAGAGTGAATTGCTGGCCAAAACAACAACTTTCTTGCCACTTGCAAGGATTGCTTCTCGAGTCACACGGCCGAGTTCAATCATCATCTCCTGCATGACTTCAACCGAGTAGTAATCTCTTGAACGGTTGCTTGAAATGACAACAAGTGGCTTGTCCCACTGAGGATTGAACATATGTCCAGTGGTAATTGTCCCGTAGTCGACTCGAAAGTCAGGGTTTTCCATCATCTTGACAGCGAGCCCAGCATCAGCTGCTCGGTCGTGAATTTGACGAGACAAATCGACATCGATGTTGAGATCATAGTGGTAACGGAACAGGTTTGGGAACACGGGGTCCACCGAGAGGCTCTTGAACGAAGGTAGCCCAAGGAAATGTGTCCCAATGTATGTTTGCCAGTGTGGGGAAAGTAAGACGATAGCATCGTAATCAACATTGGCAAGTGATTCTCGCAAGCGCTCATACCCCCATCGCAATTGTTCCCATCCACCTTCTGCAGTGGGTTCATTTTGCTCCGGATTTTCAGCATACACCAGGTGGGGAGGGTGTGGTGCTAAGCAGCCTGCGACGATTTCGCCCTTCGACATGAGCAAACCCATGCATCGGGGGATTATATCGGCATCGGAGAATGCCTCTTCTCTTACCATCTTGACCGAACCCTCAAACAAGGTGGAGTTTTGGGTGTAATATGGAGCCGGCAGAGGTGGATGTTGAAGTCCCGGTTCGCACCCCTTTCTTGATGCGAGCGTTTGATTTCAATACCGGCTTACGGCACATTATCGCTCCAGCGCTTATCGGCGTGGTCTTGGGTGGTTTCTGGCAATACAGTGTCATGCCGAACATTGGTGAAATCAATTTGCCAAATCCGATTCACGGTGCGTTCTTCATCAGTATTCTTTTGTCTCCACTTCTCTATCGAATTCTCGTTGGAGACGATATGTCTCGGTGGATGGAATACACGTTCGGCCTCACCTTGCTTGGCCTGATTTTCTCGGTCATTTGGCTTTCAGGTTGGGGTGCAGTATTTTGTGGTGGATACGGTGCTTTGTTGGTGTGGGTTTGGATCAGCACAGACTGGGGGCGCTATGACCTTCCTCCGTTCCGTTACGGATTGTGGCACGCTTTTGCTATTGACTTGGGCGCATTCGCAGGCAGCGTTATTGTGTTCGCACAATTTTGATTACGAAGTATAACTTTCCTCGCTGCTTGGGAAATCTCCTGAACGGACGTCTGAGCAATAACTCTTGATTGCGCCATCGATTTCATCGGCGAGGTTGAGGTATCGGCGGAGGAATCGCGGGGAGAAATCCATGGTAATGCCAAGTAAGTCATGAAGAACCAAGACTTGACCATCGCAGTCGGGCCCTGCTCCGATACCAATTGTAGGAATTGAGATTGCTTCACTCACTTTTTTCGCTAATTCTCGAGGTATTTTTTCAAGCACAATTGCAAAACAGCCAGCCTTTTCGAGTAATTTCGCATCTTCAATGAGTTTTTCTGCTTCTTCATCTTCTTTGGCACGAACGGTGTAGGTCCCAAATTTGTAGATGGATTGTGGTGTGAGTCCAAGGTGCCCCATCACTGGTATCCCGGCGGTAAGAATTCGCTCGATAGAGGGTAAGATCTCAGCACCACCTTCGAGTTTAACGGCATGACCTTCCGACTCCTTCATGATGCGAATAGCGGATTCCAGAGCAATGGCCGAGTTGCCTTGGTACGTTCCGAAGGGCATGTCGACAACAATCAAGGCGCGATCGACTGCTCGTTGCACACACTGAGCGTGGTAAATCATGTGTTCAAGGGTTATTGGAACGGTCGTGACCTGTCCAGCCATGACATTTGATGCGGAGTCTCCGACCAAGATGACATCCACACCGGCTTTATCAACAAGTTTGGCCAGTGAGTAATCGTAAGCGGTCAGCATGGTGATTTTTTCATCGGCACGCTTCATTTCCTGAAGAGTGTGCGTGGTAATCTTACGCGCTTCCTTGTGAACCGACATGGACTTGCCACGGTTAAGTTTGATTTGAACCCTCGCAGGACTTCATTCCTCTTCATCGTGCGCCATAGCAACGTGATGAACCAATTCTTCGATTGCTTCGTCAAGGGTTGGACATGCAAGAATTTGCTGTTTCGCCTCCAAAGTGGATAATACAAGCCCTGCAACTGCATAGATGGAATCCGAATCTTGGTCGATGGTCCGGTTCACTCGCTCAGTGACCCACATTTCCAAGAGGTCGTCTTCGATTCGAAGTACGGCTCCAATTCGTGTGAGGACATGATTCATTATTCCCTTGAGAATGGATTGTTGATCACTGCTGATCTCCGCCTCAATGGCGTGAAAATCAACTCCAGCACTGATGTAGAGTTTGGAATGGTCACTTTCTTTAGGAACCATTTCGAGGAGTTCTTGGACATCCGGTAGTATTCCATCATCTTCAATAATTTCTTCAAACATCGGCGCGCTAAAAGGCGGCAAAGCTGGTGGCGTCACCTCATTGACAGTGAACCTTCTTCGACCAATAATTTGAACAAAATGATTGCTACCTTTGGTTTCGTGATGAAGTATTTCTGCCTCGCAACCGTGCGTTCGTGGCCCATCCCAAGCATTTGTAGGTGTAAATGGGTCGTTCATGACCACACCGAAATTCTTCTCGTCAAGCAAGCAGTCATCGAGCATTTGTCTGTAGCGGGGCTCAAAGATTCTCAGTTCTTGAATCTCTCCGGGCATCAGTACCATTGGGAGTACGAACAGCGGAAGATGAGCCATGATGTTGATTATGGCATTTACCTTTTGAAGATATGTTTACTCGGAGAGTTTCCCAGATTTAACGCAAACATTTGTCATTTCAGAAAAGAACTCCATTGACCATTTGCCTCCTTCTCTTCCGACTCCGGAATTTTTTACGCCACCGAAAGGGGTTCGCAAATCTCTGTGCAACCATGTGTTGACCCAAACAATGCCTGTTTCAATCTTGGTCGCCAGGTCACGCCCACGCTCAAGGTCAGTCGTCCAAACGGATCCTGCAAGGCCGTATTCCGAGTGATTCGCCATTTCCACGGCTTGCTCCTCGGTATCAAATGTGTGAAGGGTGACCATTGGGCCAAAAATTTCCTCAGTCGCACAACGAGAGGTGTGTGGTAAATCGGCCACAACCGTCGGACGCAAAAACGCCCCAATACCATCTGGTCCCTTGAACCCGGTCATTGCTCGGGTTCCACCCGTCAATACTGTGCCTCCTTCTGCGAGTCCTAATTCAATGTACGACTCTACTTTTTCAAGATGCTCTGGCGAGATCACTGAACCCATGACGGTTTCAGCGAGCGATGGGTTTCCAATCTGAATGGATTCGACTTTTTCGATAAACAGTTTCGTGAAATTGTCAGCAATTGATGCATCAACAAGTATGCGAGAGCCGCACAAACACACTTGGCCAGAATTGCTGAACGCAGCCCGAACAGCGCCGTCCACGGCTTGAGTGAGGTCTGCATCTCGAAGTACGATGGTGGCGTTCTTACCGCCGAGTTCCAGTGATAGTTTCTTGAACATTGGTGCGGCAGTACGGGCGACAATTCGTCCGGTTGCGGTACCTCCTGTGAAGGAGATCCCCTTGATACCAGGTGCTTCAAGAATAGACTGGCCGACTTCGGGCCCAAGGCCATGAACGAGGTTGAACACACCTGGTGGTAACTCCAATTCATGCAATGTTTCAGCCAGAATATTGGCAGTGAGTGGAGTTATTTCGCTTGGCTTAGCCACGATGGTATTTCCCATGAGCAGTGCAGGCGCCACTTTCCAACTCAACAGATACAGGGGTAAATTCCATGGAGTGATGAGGCCAACAGTTCCGACCGGAGAACGATGGACGTAGTTCATCGCATCGGCCATTTCAAAGGTCATTTGGGGTTGTTCGCGGCTGAACTCTGCAAAGAATCGAAAATTGCTGACCGAACGTGAAGCGTCCACTCGCCGTGCAAGAGAGATTGGTTTGCCAGTATCCATGGATTCGGTTTGAGCAATGTGTTCGTGTTTAGCCTCCAAAGCATCCGCAATGCGGTCAAGCCAGTCAGCGCGCTCCATCATTGACAGGGCTCCCCATTCTGATTGAGTGGACTGAGCAGCAACCACTGCCAATTCAACATCAGCCGCCTTCGAGCGTGGAATGGTTGCGATACATTGTGCAGTGGCTGGGTTGAAATCGTCAAGAGTTTCTCCATCGAGGGCGGGCTGAAATACACCGCCGATGTAGTTCTTGATTTCGAGCATGCTCACATCTCCACATCGTACAACCATCGGTCTTGGTCGGGGTCCCACTCGTCCCAAGTCGGTAGTTTCTCAAGTTGCGGCAAATAATGCTCGGGAACAATCCCTGGGACGATGAATGCTTTCTGACGATGCAGTGGATACGGGTTACGCAAATTGATTCCTAAGACTCCGAGTACAGCCCGGGCAACATACCACATCGCCTGTGAATTCCAACCGTGAGCGATTTTAACGACGATTCCGAGTCCTTTTGGGTAATCTGGGTGTTCAATTGCAAGACCGAGTAGACCATCCGCTCCTTCTTTAGCGATGACCTTTCCTTCACCGGCTTTGAGAACAGTTGAGTCAAGGCGGTTGAAACCTCCGACGAGGTCGGGGTGTCGAACCATTGCTTCCCAAATCCAATCCTTATCTTTGTCACGAACTAATCCGGCATATATCTGAGCTAATTCAGCAACCGTATTGGACACCGTTGGGAGCCCGCAGCCATCCTTGGCAATACGGAGAGGTTTCCATTCTTGGCCGAGGTAAGTCCTTAGTTCGACCATGTAGGCGTCAAAGACTTCGTGCGTTGGCAGGGTGTAACCAGCACGGTTCCAACCCTTTTTTCGGCAGCCGAGTAAGATTGCAGCGTGTTCACCCGAGCAGGTATGG
>DAXG01000019.1:15049-17048 GCA_002506275.1 Euryarchaeota archaeon UBA259
AGTGATTGAGCAGCAGCAACGTGTTCTGTATCTCCGTTATGGGACGCTACGGCTATTGCTTTTTGTTCCCAAGTGGTGTCTGCCAGTTCTTCTGTGAACGCTTTGAGCATAAACGGCTTCATCATTGAACGGCCGTAACACAGTACATTTCCGCCAAACGAGTGGATCACTTCATCGCCGTGAGACCAAGCAATTGCACCATGAATGGTCGTTTCGGATACACCGTTTCTGCGGTAGTCGACCAAAGGCTCCCAAGCGACTTCTCGACCGGTTGGAATTCCTTCGACTTTTTCGCCTAAGGGCGAGTCCGGATAAAGAGAACTTCCCGGTTTCCCCGGCTCAACAGCGGAGGGTGTGTCGTGTTCGATGGTCATTGTATCACGCACCTGCAAGAATTTTTTCGACCCGAGGGGCGACCTGCTGCATGTAGGCAGTCATGTCCCGACATACGCGCTCTGAATCATGGTTGAAGAAATCAAACCAAGCCATGATTCGGTCTTCGGGGTGGAACCGTTCAACGATCTGCTGGGCGATTTCCTCGGGGTTTCCGATGAGGGCATTTTGCGCAGCATTCTCAACTTTCGAGGGGTCGATTGTACCTTCGAGGGCATTCCAGTACGCTCCCAATGCTGCCTTTGCTTCACGGTGAGCGGTTGCGCTTTGTTCCTCAGAAGTCAAACCCTCTTCGGCGTTAAGGAACACGAAAGAAGTTCGAGGCATGTCACTTCGTTTCCAAGCCCCTCCATCAGGATGGTACACTTCGCTCATCCTTGCGTGGGTGGCATCAATGACTTCTGGTTTTGTGATTGATAAATTGAAAACTTTGACCGGTAGGATTGTGTTCAAGAATTCTTGAGCCCTTGGGTCATGTGTTCCTGCAATAAGTCGCAGTAACTCTCTTCGGAACGTGTGAGGTATGATTTTCAAATCTTCAAACACGTATCGCTTCGGGATCTCGATTTCATCGGGAGCATCGTTGGACTGTTCAAATTCCATGGCTGCTTGCTGTACTCTTTCCCAGTCTTCATCACTGCGGAAATTCGAACGAGAGAGAACGGTACGGTAAGTTGATTCGGAATTGACCACATCTCCTCGAAGCAATTTCAAAAACACATCACTTGCTTCCATGAATATTTGTCCACGAAGAGCGGGCCATGCCGCTTCTTCTATCGAATTACGAGGTACGATTCCGTAGGGTCTCGCCATGAACTCAAACCTACCAGCAGAGAATCCAATGTGTAATTTACGGTTTTCATCGGGGTTAAGGCCGTGCAACAGCAGCGTGTTTGCGATTCGCTCCGCTTGGGCGATTGGTCCACCGGAGGCTAGAATCGAAACAACTGCACTACCGATTTCGATGTTTCGAGTTTGTCGAAACGATTCCATCGCAAGTTGTGGGAAGTCGGTACACAAGCCGACTTCACCTTTCCAGTGAGGTACGACAGGTTTCGAATTTGACTGCTGAGTTTCTGTCGAGAGATGGGCTTGTGCAATCCACCCCACTCCAAAGCCAAGCGAATCAGCAACCTTGAGTTGTTGGAAGTAGTTTCGGAACATGTCGTGTTCCGAGGGAACATGCCCATTTGCATCAGGGGTCTGACTGATTGAGAAAAAAATGTCGTGGTCCATGGGTGGCACCAGTACCTCCAGTCGAATCCCTGTCATAACGAGTGTGGCGAAATCGAATGGTTCTCAATCGGCATTCTTTGGGGAATTGGTGTTGTTAAAATCAGCGAGGTCCTCTATTCTTTGACGCACCGCAAGAGGTGTTGGTAATCCTGCGTTAATGAACGTGTGAAGGCAGTCCGAGAGTTGCAGCATTGCCGATTCATAGTCCTCTGCAATCTCAGCAATGTCGGCCAGACCCCACCGTGCCACGAGTTGACCTGAAAGGTCTTCCAGTTCACCAGCCAGTTCAAGGGATTGTTCGTACAAATCCTTTGCTGCGGCAAAGTTTCCGATGGTTGCTTGAGAATGGGCCAAATCCGCCATTGCTTCA
>DAXG01000043.1:0-10102 GCA_002506275.1 Euryarchaeota archaeon UBA259
AAGATTCTCACCGAAGTTCTGTGATTACTCTTCTTCCATTACATCGATGAACTTCGATAAAATTGGGCGCAATTCCTTGTCCATTTTACCTTCACTTAACATTGAAACGACTTCCGTCATGATTGGGTTGTCGCCAACAGCATCTGCTGCCAATGAAATAATGTCAATTTGGTCGTCTGAAAGTTTGTTTCGTTTCAAAGCACGCTGGGCAGCAATACGTCCAGCTATGAGTTTTACTTTGTAATCTGAATAGCCAAGAAGCACCTGCAATTGGTTGAGGGATTGGCTTTCAAAATTGGAAATCTTACCGTCACGCATAGCATCGTCCCATGCTTCATCGATGGACGGTGCACGCTCGGACATCAAAATCGCAAACGGTTGTGTTGCCTCGATATTCTCAAGAACAATCTTGATGATGACCGCAAATGGAACGGCCAGAACCATACCGAGAATCCCCCAGCCTGCGAATGAAATGGATGTGACGAGCAACAAAAGAACCGGTGAAAGGTCGAGTGCTCGACCTGCCCATTTGGTCTCGATGATTTGACCCCAAACTTGTTGATTTGCAAGAAGCAAGAGAACCAAAAGCATCAGGGAGTTGGGTTCCAACAAAATAACACCCAAGATGATTGGAGGCATCGTGGCGATAAGCGAACCAATGTAAGGCACATAGTTCAACAAGAAGGTAATTAGCGCCCAAGTGAACCACAAATCAATATCGAACAAAAGCATCACAATACCAGCACAAACCGCAGTACCTGCGCCAACACCCGTTTTCACAACGATGTATGTATTGACACTGGCTTCGATTTTTGAACGAACGATTTGTACTTTTTTGCTCCCGCCATCAGGCCACGCCCGTTCTATCCGACCAGGAAGAAGACTGGCTTCGAAAATGATGAAAATAAGGAAGAACATCACGGTCACACTGGTTGCAATCAAACCTCCGACATTGGAAACCATGCTCATAGCTGCATCTGAAATCTTCTGATCATCTTCAAGCAACCCCATTGAAGCAAGGTCATCGGCCAGTGTCGTATTGGCAGAATTCGAATCTGAACTGAGTGCGGAGCCAATCAGCGGGGATTGCTTCAAATCACTCCATCTTTCCTCTAATTTCACGTTGTACAATTCCATTTGTTCTTCGTCTTGAATCAAGTCATTTGCCTGCTGATAAGCCACAAATGAGGCAGCAGAAACAACCAGCAACGTCAGCAAAACCATCGTTAGATACGAAAGAATAGTTGGAAAACCGTTACTTGAAAGATAGTCCGAGCCGGGTTTGAGAACGAAATAGATACCTAAAGCAATGAAGAACGGCTGAAGAACACCTTTCAGCACAATGAGCCAAATCACCAGTAGGGTAATCAGCAAAGATATGTGAGCAAATGTCGATACTCGACGATTAAATCGTCCGGAGTCCCAACCAGGTCCAACTACTTCCATACTTGGCGAGAAACAACTTCACCACTTGAGTGTTTAGGATTCTTCACTGGCATTGGGTATTGGTTGGAGGTCTTCTTCAAGATGAGGCAGTTTCAACGAGAGTACGGCGGCTAAGAGCATCATTAAACCACAAATGTGGAACGCAGTATGGTAGTCGAATGGCCATGCACGGCTAACGGTCAATGTCCACACCAAACCTCCTGTCAACGGTCCAAGGATACGTGCAAAAGCACCGAGCGACTCTTGTGCACCCATCACCACACCCAATTCATAGCCGTTGGATTTAGCAACTCGAGTCAAGAACGATGAAGAAGATGGCTGGAAGATTCCATTACCCAAGGCGATAATGATGGATACAATCAAAATGTGAAACCAACTGCTTGACGCCTCAGTGTAAGGTATCAAAACCAGCCCAATACCTGTAAGAACACTTGCCATCGGTATCAGTGTGCGTGAACCGAATTTACGAGTCAGTGGACCGATGAAAAGACCTTGCGTAACGATTCCGGTGATTCCAATCATTGCAAATACGCGCCCATTATCTGCTTCGGAAAAGGCTAAACCTCCGTTCTCCGGACTCATCTCGGTATAGAGAATGAACACAGCATGCATAATGGTAAACCCAAATGTGAACAGCATCGAGACCCAAATGACGAGCGAAACGTTTGGCGCTTTGAGCATTGAAACTGAACTTTTCATGATGTGAACCATGTTGGTCATCCAAGGAACTCTCTCCTTCTGTGTACGAGATTCAGCAGGTAACGATTCGGGCAATGAGCGGAAAGCGATGATGAGAGAAAAGACGGACAACACACTTGCCACTAAACATGGGAGTAAGTATGGATGTGAATCAAAAATTGTACTTTCAAACCAACCCCAGCGAGAAGCGGGATCAGAGAGTTCACCGCCGATGAACGGCCCAAACGTGAATCCAAGACCGAACGCCGCCCCTATGATTCCCATTCGTGTTGCAAGTTGTTGTGGCGTACTGACATCGCCAATGTAGGCGCGTGCAACGGCGATGTTGCCGTTGAAAACGCCTGCAAGAAAACGTGCCACGAAAGCAAGAATGAGGGTGTTTGCTAATCCAAACAAAGTGAAGAAGACAGTGTTTCCAACAAGTCCAACCATCAAGACGGGACGTCGCCCGATTCGGTCGGACACGGAGCCCCAAAACGGAGAAAACAAGAATTGTGCCGCTGAATACGAAGTCATGAGCAAGCCAACCCAAAGGCCAATGTTCGCAGTTTGACCTTCGGGTGTCAAATCTTCAACCAGATACGTGAGGAACGGTATGACAATCCCAAAGCCAATCATGTCAATCATTGTAACGAGAAAGAGAACGAAAAGTGCCCCTTTGCTCGCATCTTGGACGGTTACACCGCCAACTGCTGACTCAGACATGACTTCGCCAGGACTTGGCCTTTTAGTAACCCTCGCTCACAAGCGAGAAGACTTTCCAGTTTGCACTAACGTTAGGCAGATGTCAAGGAACTTGCAGCAGGCGTCAGACGGTCGATAACTGCCCCAAGACGTTCAACTAAACTCTCCTTTTGTTCGTGCATAATCAACGCATATTCCATGACTTCATCGAGTGTGTCAACAGGGACAACTTCAACCATCTTTTCGAATTTCTCATCCAGCAGAACATCTTGCATATTGGCCCGTGGAATCACGATTGTTTTGATTCCAGAGCGAGCTGCTGCCTCGATTTTGGCAGTAACTCCACCGATTGGCAGAACTTCACCACGGACCGACAGAGAACCGGTCATGGCCAAATCCTGTCGAATGGGTATGTTTTCCAGGGCAGATATAATTGCAGTTGCAATGGTAATCGAAGCGGAATCTCCGTCGACACCGTGAGTGTCAACGAACTGAATGTGGATGTCATAATCAGAGATGTCTTTTCCAGTCAACTTCTTGATGACCGCACTGACATTGGTAACGCTCTCTTTCGCAAGGTCCGAGAGTCCACCGGTTGCGTGTATCTTGCCACCCCCACCAAGCGATGGAGTCACCAGTGCTTCGACTGGTAGCATGATGCCGCTAAAATCAGAAAGACCAGAGTTAGCACCAAGCACTGCAAGACCGTTGACTCGGCCAATTCGTTCACCAGAGTTCACAATCATTGCATAATCGAGACGGCGCTCAATCATTCTGTCAGCGACTTGTTGTTCAAGTGGCTTTGCGATGTTGCGAGCACCCAGTACGTGGGCCGCTGTTGTCAGAGGAGCACCTTCTTCCATAGCAAGGTCACCTGCGATTCGAACCAGTCCACCCAATTCACGGAGTCGCAAAGAGAGTTTACCTCTGCGGCCTGCGCGGCGTTGAGCCTCTCGGAGGATGATCGCAACTGCCGATTTCTCAAAGTGAGGAATCTCACGGGAGGTGCCCATGTCCCGAATAACTTCTTGAGCGATAAAACGGATGAGTCTACGGCGGTTTCGTGCTGTGTCCGGCATTTCGGAGTTCACATACACTTCGTATCCATACCCACGAATACGGCTCCGCAGAGCAGGGTGCATACCTTGGATTGCATCGAGATTACCTGCAGCAATGAGAATGAAGTCACAAGGCACAGGTTCTGTTTTCGTCAAGGCACCAGATGAACGCTCCGAGCGACCCGAAATTGGGAAAGCACGCTCTTGCATTGCGGTAAGAAGAGCCTGTTGCTCTTCAAGACGCAAGAGGTTCACTTCGTCGATGTAGAGAACTCCTTTGTGTGCCCGATGAATGGCGCCCGGCTCGACTCGATCATGGGCAGGCGTCTCCATACCACCGGATTGGAAAGGGTCGTGTCGGACATCTCCAAGCAAAGAGCCGGAAAGTGTAGCAGTCGCATCCACAAACGGTGGCATAGCCTTGCTGTCGTGCTTCACCAAGACCTTTGGAATTCGACTGTCGTCGCCTGAGCCGAGTCGTCCACGTATGAACATGTAACCAAACATCAGTAAAAATCCACCGAACAACAATGTGAGAATATCGCCGCTTTGAATCGTCGCAATGACGAGGAGGAACCCAACAGCGGCAAAAGCGATGAGCAGCATCTTTTGAGAGCGTTCACGCTGTGTGCGTGTGGATTCTTTTTGCAACTTGACAATCCGATCTCCACGGCCAGCAGGAACTGAACGAACTCTTGGTTCGTTTTCGTCGTCCTCATTTGGGTACACCAGTACATCTTCGAGGGCGTCTTTGGGAAGCAGGTCAGTCATCGAACGGGCCAACATCGACTTCCCAGTACCTGGGTCTCCAATCATGAGCATGTGACGGCGTTGTTCAGCAGCCTTCTTGATCACGACAGAGCCGGCTTCTTGCCCAATAACTTGGTCGACAAGACGGTCTGGAATTGGCACATCTTCGGTTGATGAGAATTCAACGGACGCAATCCACTCGTCAATACTGGAGCCGAGGACATCATCTGAATCGGGACCAGGCTCTGGGGCCCACACAGTGACCTCTTCGATAACAGGATTTTCATCAACCATGTCGATTGAATCCTCGACGTCCGAAGACCAAATTGAAGTCGTATCCTTGTCGGTCATAATGTACCCTCCGCGTCGCTCCCCTTTATGGGTTTACAATCAACCATGTATGAACTTGTGTTAAGTTCATAGCGTTCCGTCGAGGTATTGTTGGCCGTAATATGCCCATTGTTCTGGACTCCAACCGGCTGGTAAGCCACCTGGCGGCAATGGCGGGCCAGGTATGACTTGTGGGGCTGGAGCTGGAGCAACGGCGACCGGTTGTTGGAAGATGGCTTGAGCACCACCGTACATGGAATTCGCCACAGTGTCGTGTGCGGGAACCATGTTTGGATTCCATGCCGTGTCGTTCCAAACATCCTTTGGCATTGTATCTCGACCTCGGCGTGTGAACATCAATCCGATAAGCAAGCCTGCGAGAATGATTCCACCGATAAGAGCAATCATCTCAAGGTTCAATTCTTCTTTAACAGCGTCGACGCTTGACCCTGCCACTGAATCGTCTTCACATGAAGCAAGAGGTGCACGTGGATCTTCACAAGCCAGCCCAAGTTCAGTATTAATCTCGGAAAGTTTCAGTTCCAGTGCAGATGGGTCCTCTTCTTCAGCAAGTGCCTCAATTTGGGCAGTGATGTCTGCCTTGTCTTCGACAAGACCTTCAAGGTAGCCGGAGAACATTTCCTCGTCCATCTCTTCGATGGTAGGCATAGATTCAGTGATATCCCAAATCAAGTCCGACATCATCTTGTAATCATCACCGTTACTGTCAACTGCAGTAATCGCGAGTTGGTAATAGTCCTTGTACTGTGAACCATCTTCTCGGGCTAATTCTCCTGGAACCAAGATGGAAGGCACCAGCAGTTCATTGCTCCAACCGACGTTCGATTTGGATGTGTCAAGATTGTATTGCATCAAACCATCGCATGTTCCGGTGAGTTTGTTACAGATGTTCCAATTTACCGAGATAAAGGTAAACGTAGGTGCATTATCGGTCAGAAGCATAATTGCAGTCGGTGTCTGACCAATGTATGTGTCTTCGAGCGCTACGACCATGTAGCCGGTGTCTGAATCATCTTTCGAGGCCAAGAATGGATATGCGTCAAAGACTTCTACGTTGAGTGTGTACGATTGAGAGTCAAATTTGTCTTGCAACAAGATGGTCACCGTTTGCATCCCAGTTTGTTCAAATTCTAAAGTAAGGCTGCCGTCAATAAAACTGTAACGCGCTGCACCTGCTTCTGAAGAGGATACGGTGATGAATGCCTCCTCTGCAGGGTTGTCGACATCGACAACACGGCTGGTAAGGTCAATGACCAATTGTGCATTTCGCTTCAACGTTAGAGTGGAGATATCGTCGACAGGAATAAGACGTGGAGCATCATTCACTGGCTGGATGTTGATGGTGAGGGTTGCGTCGGACGCCTTTACTCCATCGCTTGCACGCAGAGTAAGAACGGCTTGTCCGTTCGAATCGTCGTCAACAGTTTGGAAGCCGATGGTGTTTCCATCAAGGGTGGCAAGAATTGCTTCTTCGTTTGAGTTGCTTATGAGTTGAATGGAGAGGTCTTCGACCGATGTAGGGGTTCCAAAGTCGTCAGTATCAAACAAGTACGGGAGAAGAGCAAGAATTCCACTGCTGCCCTCATCTATGGATTGAGTAGGCAATCCGTTCCATCGAGGTTGTCCGTTTTCAATGACGTTAAACAACATGGTTCCATACGGAAGTTCTCCTGTTTGGGAGTAATCTCCACCATCATCGATGGAGATTTCAAGTCCCTGTTGCCCGAGCGGACAACCGTTGACTTCAGACCATGCGAAATTAACTTCCAGTTCCTCGCTTAGAGGGTGCCAAGCGATGAATGCAGGGTCATTGGAAGTGACGATGAGATCTTTCAGTTGAGTTTCAGGGTCCACTATGTGGCCATCCATTGAAACCTTGGTCGATGTGTCGCACATGACAGATGGAATTGGGTCGGGAATGACGGTTGGTGCACCGTTCTTCAATTCGAACCCAGATTGGCCGTCAATGACCTTCCAGTCGCCAACTTGGCCGCGAGAATCGACTGCTTGTGCACGGACATCATACCATCCTGCAGCCATAGCCGCTGAGGGCGTGACGACGTACTCTCTGCCTTCGTTATTTGTTCCTGAATAGACCACATTCTGCCCACCAGAAATAACTGAACTGGTCCATTGGTTGAGACCAGCTGGAGAGATTTCGACGTTAAACGACATGGTCGCAGACGTATCGACGGTATCGTCGGCATCGGCCTTTGCCAGAACCATGGCGTGGTTTCCACGCTCAATCAGTTGATCACCTTGGATTTGAGGGTTCTTCGAGATTGGAGGGCGGTCTTGGTCGTATTGTTGAAGAGCAACATTGTTCATTCCGCTTACATCGCCGATAATCCCTGTGAGTTTCGCGCCAAATGTGGTTTTCCAACCCGATGGGAGGGATGAAGAATCGAAGGTGTATTGCTCTGTTTGAGTCCCTTGAATATTGAGGTTGTTCAGCGAGTATGAAGACAGTGTGACTTCGGATGCGCCGTTCTTGTAATAGAACACGAGCGAGCCACCGTCTGTGTAATCCAAGTCGCCGACGTTCCTCACTGTCGCATCGATTGTCATCGAGTCGCCAATGACGAACCCAGAGTTTGTAGATTCTGTCGATTGTACGGCAAAGTTGGACACAGAAATATCCAATTTTGGACCCATGTTCGAATCTGCAGCAACATACACGTCGTTCCAAGTCGTGTGTGGACCGCCCATAACTGCGCCAATGGAGATGAAGTTGTCAGCCGCTGCAGTAGCTCCGTTAGCCCGAACTGTATTCACAGGCATTGTCCATGTCTTGGTGACTGGATTATTTGGAGTGAGTGTAAATGATTCAAAGCCGTTGTTGTTTGAATTGAGCAACCAAGAACGGATGACATTGTGAGGATGAGTTTGGCCGTCGTTGTAGGTATCTGGGCTGGTTTCCTCTGCCACAACTGCAAGAAGATACACCAACTTACTCGACGAACTACCGAGGTATTCGAGAGTGTAAGTGATGTCCATGTTCGAACCGGTTTGGGATTGGCTGACAGAGAGTTTGAAATCATTCACTGACTTCATGTCTCCACCGTTAGAGAACTCAGTGTCGTATGCAGTGGTTCCGGTGGCAGCACCAAGTTTGTGGTATGAACTACCTGCCCGTGCATCACCAAACGACGCCGCAGGAATCGAACCGGTACCATCTCGAACATGGCTAAGTCGGTTCAATGGATCGCTGACTCCTTGACCGTTCGACTCGAAGTAAGAGATGTAGACATAATCGTCAGGGAAATTACTCTTGAGAGCGTGATGAGAGGGGGAGCCTCCGTTTTGACAAGGCGGACACCAATCTGCACCGTAGTATTCAGCAAAGACAGAGTGCCCTGGAGAGGTCGCTGCCCGAGAGATTACACGCTCGTCATCCAGCGAATTATCGTCATTTTCGAATTGGAGTGGACCAACAAAGTGAGTCATCGTACTACCAATGAACAGTGCTGTAATTGTGAGAGCCAAGAGGCGAGCGAGCATCTTCATGCACTCACCACAGCCAAGACAGTATATGAAACCCTCCCTTTCCAGTGAGAAAACGATGTTATGAACTCACCACAAATATAGATTTCTCCGGACAACAAGATTTAGGGCAAAGGGGGATTGCCAAGAACATGAACCCAACAAAATGGTCGGCATTTGTGGAGGAAGAAAATAAAGTCCACATTGTGGAAATGATGGATGGTGTTCGCAAAATCAAAGGTCTTGGAGTCATCGATACCAATGAACTCTTTTCAAACATTGAAATCGGAGAGGAAGTTCTTGTTGGGCAGAAGGTTCTGACTCGTGTACCCCTTCGACTTCCAGAAATGACCAAAGGCATGCTACGAAGGGCGCAGACAATCTCAGCCAAAGATGCCGGATTTATGACTTCTCGAATGGGCATTGGGCCTGGCGACAGCGTGCTTGAAGCAGGCATTGGCAGTGGAGGTCTCTCGATGTACATCGCCCGTATTCTCGGTGACAGCGGGGTTCATGTCACCGTTGAGCCTCGCAGTGAACACGCAGACATAGCGCTTGAAAACTTGCGCAGATGTAAAGAAAGTTGGCCTGAGTTCCCATCCCATCACCACATCGAAGGAGCCATCGAGGACGTGCGTGAGCAAATATCGAGCGTAAGACCTTCTTTCGATGCCATAATTCTTGACCTTCCCGAACATCCATCAGCCATTCAATCCGTAGCTTCGTTACTCAACATTGGCGGAAGAATGGTGTGCTACTGCCCAGTCACGAGTCAACTCGAAAACGCATGGATTGCCTGTGAAGAACAGGGTCTTGAAGTCGAATGGGCAGGTGAACTCATACAGCGTCAATGGGGTAAGGCCTCCAAAGGTGGCGTTCGACCAGTGAATGGGCCGTTTGGCCACACTGCCTTTTTGCTTCTTGCTTATCGACGCGAGTGATCATTCAACGACACGAATCAGCGTCGAACACTTCGGGCACGTAAATCGGAACGGAGGCTCACTGCCGCGGGGAACACCGAGGCGAGCATCGCATGAAGGGCAGGAGACCTTGTCACCTTCTAATCGGCATTCATTGTAACCAAGAGCAACCGGTTCTTCCTCGATTTCTTCGTCCTCCTCGACGACCGATGCTTCTTCAGTGGCAAGGAGAGATTCCTTCTTTCCTCGACGAAGATAGAGCACCGCCAGTATGAGCAGTGATAAGCCCCATCCACCAAACATAGCGTTCAGCGAATCGGATTGGCTAAGCGCAACATCAAACGGTAATTGGACGCCGTTTGGAGGCAATTCAGGACCGATAATGGAAATGGAAATATCTTCGGACATATCTGATGAAGTCGAATCCTCAATCTGGTACGTAGCCCGTGCACGCAACGTTGCATCTTCATTGGTGGCAACAAGTGATGTCAAACGGAGTGAATACTGCATTGAAGAGCCCGGTGAGAGGGTGATTTGGTTCGTTGTCGAGTTATCAGAAAGTCGTGTCCATTCACTCAACATGAGCCCATCACCAATTCCATCCAGTGAGAGCGTTCCAGTCACCTGTGCATTGGCGAGGTTCGTCACCGTAAGAATCATTGAAGAACCACCAGAAGAGGGTATCGAAAGGGCGTTTTCAGCGAACGTGAG
>DAXG01000043.1:10150-12790 GCA_002506275.1 Euryarchaeota archaeon UBA259
CTGCTGTCAGAGAACGAAGTTCGTGAGGAACTGGTGACTCGGAATCGGAGTTCCTTCAGGCCAGCCTCGGCATCGTCGGCCAAGGTACACGACCACGGTAAGGCGGAGGAGGATTCGCCAGCACCCAGTGAAAGAACGGTCGAAACACCGCAGTCGATTCCAACTGTACTCAGAAGCAACTGGTCGGCACCAGAACCGCTGTTTGTGACGACCACAGTTCCGTGAATGACACCTGAAGGTGGAGCGGAATCATCATCGGCTAGAACAATGATTTCTGCGCCTGCAACGAGGGCTTCCACAGTAAGATTGAGTTCAGTAACAACCGAATCGTCACTGGATGAGCGGAGTTGAACTGTAACGTCAACGCCGCTGTTTGGGGCGCCGGAAGAAATCTCACGAACATTGAGGGTGACTGAAATCGATTCGCCTGATTCGAGCAGCAACGATGTGGCCGAGAGCTCAAACTCAAACCAGTCCGTTGCACCGTTGTCAATCAAACTCACATAGAGCGTGTCCGTTGCAGTTCCCAAATTCGTTGCATCAAAAGTATAGACTGCATCCGTACTTGGTCCAGCGACCACGCGAGTACCGGTGGAACCAAGCAATACTGCAATGCGCTCTTGAATCTGGAGAGAGAGCGTGAGGTCCGTCGAGACTTCGGAATTGAAGTAGGCAAAAGTGAGTTCATGGGTGCTGGCTGAAGCCGAAGTAGACACTGCGAGTGTAAGCTGAATTCCGATGGTCTCACCGACGGCCAAGGCTACCGATTCATGGCTCAAAACAGCCTCAACCTCCGCAGGTAATCCGAACAAAGCTGCGGTCATGGTTAAGTTGGAAGTCCCTGTGTTTTCAAGTGTGAAATTCGTCGATATCGATTCACCAGGTCGGATTTGAATCCTTCCGTCTAATGGGCCTGTGATGGTCGCATCACTCACGCCCAAGACATCAATTTCGACGGTCGCAGTTGAGGAGGAATCCGAATAACTCACCGAGAACATCTGCATGAGTGGACCGGATTGACCCGGGTCAGCATCTGTCGACATACTCCAGATACCTGACTCTCCCGAAGCAACAGTAACACTCGAACCTGCAGTAAAAGTCGTCGACAAACCAGCGGTTGAGAGAACATCGAGGTAGAATGTCACCGCCTCGCTACCGTTGTTGAGGATTCGCATCTCGTACTCAAGCGGCGTCCCTGGAGTGACCTCCAAGTCGTTGGAAGGACCAAGTAATTCGAAGTCAACCAACTCGTCAACATCCACAGTGAACAAGAACGGTTCAGCAGAATGCAGTTCAGAACTTGATGAACCAATTCCATCGAATTTCAAATCGCAATCCTCCGATTTTGTGGCCTCTTCATGAACGGTCAATTGGAATTCGACATCCGTAACGTCACCCGGAGCAAGAGATGATGTGGCTGTAGAGAGCATGATTTCACACGGCCCATCTTCCACCGACATTGTCCAATCGTAGTCGATCAAAGCGTTTCCAGTGTTGGTGACTTGCACCGATGAATCAACAGAGAGCCCAGGTACAAAGTGTTCGTTTTGGTCAAGGAAGGCCACACTGAGTTGATGTTCTTCGTTAACATGGACCACGAGTAAAGTGGAAGTGGAGACATTACCGCCAGTGGAGGCGCTGTACAATCGGAATCCATAGTAATCCGGTGCAGCGTTACTTGGAACTGAAATATGGAGGCTTGCCGTTTGAGAACTGCCTGCAGCCATGTTCGAATACTCATCGTTCGACCATTGTACATTCCAACCGCTCGGAATGCCGCCACCAAGTCCACGAGGAGAGGACATCATCATGCTCGACGAGGATGGCGAGGATTGCCAAGGGTAAGCGAGGTGTGAAGTTTCGTTGAATACTGTTGCTGCTGCTGCTTGTTGAAGTTCAAGTTTGAGTGCTGCAGTTAGAGGGACTGTGTCGTTTGAGCCAACTGGAGATTCCCCGGTCATTGTAGCATAGAGCACACACGCTGCAAGGTAACTTCCTGAAAGGGATGGGTGGCTTCCGTCTGAAGAATAGAGGTCGTAGAATGTATTTCCTGAAGTTGTTGCATTTATTCCCGATGCCATGACATGGTCATGAATGTGAGCAAAGGCAAGACCAACTGGAGCCATCCAAACTGTATTGCCTGCAGCAGTCATGTTGTCGTGATAATTGATGTATCCCGATTCTAAACGCTGCTGCATAATGGTGAAGTTTTGATTGATGTTATATTGGTGCCATTGGGGCCCTGTTTCTCCGCTTCGCCGGCCCCAAGTCATGAACAGAACGGTTTCTGAACCCTCTGCCTCAATTTCAGTGCTGATGTTGACTGCACCATCCTTGCTGGCCTGCCAATCCGAGTCGTTTGTCGGCAAGGACGGGACTTGGCTTTGGTCTTGCAGAACGACATAATCCCAATCGATATTGGGGTTGCGGAGGGTGGTGTTTGACACGTGCATGGAGGTATTGATATCGTCCCAATGCCCTGAAAGCGTCCTCCCACCAGGTGCAATTGAATCTGCGTTGACAACCCCGAGCGACTCCATCAAACTCGCAAGATTGTTGAATGAAGTGTAACTGTTCCCGTACATCAAGAGGTTCGAGATGGTGGTCGTGTTGGTACCACCTGTCCCGTTGCCGGTTCCG
>DAXG01000043.1:12859-13978 GCA_002506275.1 Euryarchaeota archaeon UBA259
ACCTGTCCCGTTGCCGGTTCCGTTGCCACCTGTTCCGTTTCCGGTCCCGTTTCCACTTGAGCCATTGGTGTAATTCGCCCACCAAGCAGCCAAGTCGGGTTCAAATTCTACATCGAGGAGCAGTGTGTCTTGGACTGAACCAAGGTTTTCAACGCCGATTGAGAAGGTGTTGTTTGTGCCTGCTTCCATCGAAGTCAATGGCCCTCCCATCAACGAGAGGTCAAGCGACGGATTGAACGAAGGTGCAACGGAGACATAGACCGTTATCGTACTGGTGAAATTTTGATCCGGTTCGGTCACGTGAATGTCAAAAGAGCCACTGTCGCTGGGTAAAGAGCCCTCGCTGAGTCGAACGACAATGGTTGTATTTTTACTCCAAGTCGGGAAAACATTGTCAACTGTATCTTCGCTTGGGGTGATTTGCCAAACGCTGGAGAGTCCGGTGGTGTCAACGGTGACATTGAATGATTCAATAGCGGTCGCATTATTTTCAATGTTCAAAGTTACGTTTCCTGATTCGCCGCCCATGAGTACAACATGGGAGGTATCTGTTGACAACAGGATGCTTTGGTGAGCACGGGCTTGCAAAGCGAGCGGAGACATGCTTGCGAACAGCAGCACAAGGACAAAGGCGACGGCACGAAAGGGACGATTCGACATAAGACCAAGTCAAGCCAGCCATGCATACCACTTGAGTGAATCGGCCTTTCGGGCCGTTCAATACTGGCTTTTTTAGTTGATGAGCGAGTCGATTCGGTCTTGTTCAATTTGCTCCCAAGGGAAACTTCCATCGGTGCCTGGGTTTCGACCGAAGTGACCGCCGGAGGCAGTTACTGAATAGATTGGGTTGAGGAGTTTGAGATCTCGTGCAATTGCTCCCGGGCGGAAGTCGAATGTGGATTTGACACGCTCGGCGAGTTCACGTTCTGGAATGCGGGATGTGCCGAAGGTTTCGACTCGAACGCTGACAGGTTCTGCAATTCCTATGACATAAGCCAATTGAATTTCGCAGCGAGATGCGAGTCCTGAAGCGACGATGTGCTTGGCAGCCCAACGTGATGCATAAGCTGCAGAACGATCAACTTTGGACGGGTCTTTTCCTGAGAAAGCGCCACCACC